>CAXTUE010000126.1:0-10474 GCA_964247355.1 uncultured Ktedonobacteraceae bacterium
CAGGACTACCAGCAACGGACGTGTGGCGTTTTGGCACAGGCGTGTTGATGGATGCACTTGTGAGCTATTTCGCTTCCTCAAACACTTAAGCGACCTATGGCTACATAGTGTCAAGAGACAGAATTGACAGACACTATTAGTAGATATCCGTCAACACGCTCTACAGGACGATGTAGAGCACATTCATTTCGCCTGAGTCCGGCATTTTTCGCCTAAAATCGTCGGTTTTGCTGTCAATTCGTTGTATTTTCAACAATGATACTAAGTGCGTTTGCATTTTTGTATGCTTACTATTATGCTTACTATATTGTATGTGTGGCACTCCATTGAAGGGAATAAAAAGCAGGTAGTCTAGGACTATCTGCTTTTTGTTTTTTGCCTGATTTTTGCTATTTCATTGTGAGGTGTGAGTCTAGAATAAAGAAGAAAGACGTTGCTCGGCTATGGTTTACCTGACTGAGCATCCACCAGAGCCTGTTCAAGTTCTGCTCGAATTCCCAGTGTATCTGCCCACGCACGAAGATAGACCAGATCGAGGGTAGACTGCTGGTTGCTTATCACCCCTAGAATATCCGTCCACTGTCGCTTTGAACCTCCCATTGCTCTATACCACTGGAGTTTTGCTACAATAGTATCTTCGGCTGACGACAATCGGATGGGAGGTGTGCCTGCGAAAAGAGACCGACGCTGTGCTCGCCGTTCCTCTTCCTGCCGATGAGCTGTCTGCAAGGGCATGACATCAATTTTGGTAAAGGTCTGTTGATAAAAAATGTTGAATGGTTGACCATGCCGAAACGAATCAATCCAGGCATCAGCATCAATAGCATAGTCCTGAGCAAGGAGTTTTGCAAGTGTACGAATTTGATCCGGGCGAATAGCAAGAATTACATCTACATCCTGAGTTCGACGCCAGCTCCCATAATACGAACTGGCTACAGACCCACCCACGTAATAGGGGATACCAAAACGGTCAAGTGTTTGCAGAAATGGAAGAAGTGCCTCGACGATCTCTTGGAAATCGGATTGCATCCTGCTTTCCTTCCTTATCCTGCCAATAGATGAAGAGACGTTTTTTCATCTGACAAAGGGCTAGCATCATCCAGGGCAAGCGGAAGCAGATGCCCAGCGTTCAGCATCTGCGTCCAATACCTAAGTTGTGCGATATCCAGCATTGCTCCTTGGACCTTCAACATGCCAAGCACATCATTCCATTCAGCATCGTTGATTACACCATTAGAACTGCTCGCGAGTTCTTTGGCACAACGTGCTAACTTCCACACCACCATTTCGAGGGCTGAGGCCAAAGGAAACGGAGCATAACGGTCATCAATCAGCAAAGACACAACCTTAGACTGCATCGCCTCGTCAAAGTCGGGAGTATGGGGAAGAATGAGATCAATTTTCATGAGAGTTCCTACGTGGATTACAGGCAACGAAGTCTCCTTGTACAGTCCCTTCGCGATCTCCTCGGACTCAACAAGATACTGATCCTGGAGGATCGCAAGTGCTGCACTCACTGAAGGAAAATTACACCTCGGCCCCATCAGCACGAGGTCGATATCAGACGCACTCTGTTGCATCCCATGCATCGAGCTGGCGATGGAGCCGCCAATATAGGAGGTGATGCCACCTTCGCGGAGTGCCTGCATTACTGGAAGAAGTGTCGCGGTCAGATCCACGTGCTGTTCTTGCCACTGAGGCTGAGCAGCAAGAGCAGCTTGTACACGCTGACCAATTCGCTGACCATACCCACAGGTGATGGCATGAATAGCCTCCGTCTGAATATCTTGCTCAGAGGTTCGTCCACTCAGCATCCGTTGTGAAAGGGATTGTACTAGTCGAAAACGCTTGGAGACGGGTGCCTGGCGAATACGCTCAATCAACGTGCGTTCGGCCTCCGGGCTGGTATCTGGCGATTGCGTTCGCATCTTTATTTCTCCTTCTTCTTGTTAAGAAGTGTATCTCTTGCTCTCTTACGTGTCAATACAATGTGTACATTCTGGAATGAAGCTGTTGATTTACAGTATTTGAAGCTTCGTCATACAATGCGTGTAGTGAGATATACAACTTCGGGTCTCCGTTCTTCTAGTGGAAAGTGGTGAAAAAGTCATATCACGTTTCCCAGCAAAATCCGCAAACGCAGATGATGTCGATTGCGATACTCATACGCTTGACGCATGATGGCTTTGGTCCGATTGTTTTTGCCTTCGACAAAGCCGTTAGAAATGCGTATCGGCAGAAACTGAAAAAACGCCAGAATTTCCACCCTCTACTTCACAAAGTTCTCTCCGCTTTTGTGAAGTAGAGGGTGGAACTCGCTCTGTTGCACCTGCTGACTCCGCGCATCCAGACCACATGCTAAGCTCTGGGCAGTGGACTGAGCATGCCAGGTGCGTAATGCCTCTTTCAACTCTGATATAACTTGAATATCTCTCTACTGCAATACTCCACTAAAGAAGTGTGATTGCTCTACTTAATTCGTATTTACCAGATTGTGCCAAATTCCTTCATCATGAACCCAAAAGCGGAGTGAGAGACAGAATGCTCAGTCTTGAAGCTTGTATATAACAAGCATATTTCAATTGTCAAAAATGACATATTAAGCGATAAAATTTTCTTAATACATTGACATTACATTTTCTTTCGCATATAATCTCTGCGGAACGGTTTGTTTGTTCGTAGTGCGTTGCAATTGTATGTTTTAGGATCATTAGTGCTACATATACGAGGTACGCTACTATGCCAGACGGAGACAAAGTACAAGGGGAAATAGGGGGAGAATACCGAAAAGCCTATCGGCAAATATGTGACGGGAAGGCTAGCGACGATGACCTTGCGATAGGGGTAACAGAAGCTACTATAAAAAAGATTCAGAAATATGGCAATGAACCAATTCAAATTCTCGCTGAGGCAGCGGAAATATGTAAAGAAATACAAGCTCATCTTCCTTTATTCAAAAACCAGATTAACAAGGCTGAAAAAATAGAGCAATTCGAGAAAATAGCTGAGCGAATATGTATGGACAAGAGAGCAAAACATTTAGCCATAAGAGCCTGTAGAAACCAAATTGAGGCACTGTTTGCCGGAGAAACCCCTCGTGATGTTCATGTTGAACTGCTCAGCAAATATTGTGAAAGCATCTATAGAGTTGATTTCGAGGCGTTTGTGGAGTCGGCCCCTGACCATTATCGAAATGCCCAGCCTGCTGATGTGAATGCAAGTCTAGGACGAATGAACCCGTATGTCAAAGCGAGACTCCTAAAAGTTGCAGAGCAACTTCAACGTCAAGGAGGGGTCAAATCGTTGCGGCAGCCAGTACGCTATCCAGGAAAAAGTAAGGGTGTTCCCGTAGAAACTGATCTTCTACATGCGTAAGGAGAGGGACTATGAACGAATTTGACTACACATATAACTTTGGCTATATTGCTGAAGGCATAAAAAACGGGAAATTGTTGCTCATAAAGCATAACTCAGGTGCCTCTAGTACAGAACACCGACTAAAGGTTGCTGTTGATGACCATCAGCTTCTTACTAGCACAGCGTCTCACTACGTCTCAGCCCTTTTTGCGGACCTTGTTGATATTGCCGTATCTGTGCATGTTGCGGATCGCCTGTCTTCCAGACATAGAGACAGGACGTGTCGTATCCGAGTCCAGCTACCAGTAAGAACTCCTCAATTCTTGGATGATTCGTCGATTCGTGAAGAGCTTCAGCGTATTCTTTACTGGTTTACTGAAGACCTATGGTCGTTTGAGTTCATGCCTTATGTAAGAACTGGTCGTACTATTGATGTAGCACAGCGTTTTTCTACCGATGAAAAGGCTCAACCAACATATATAGCACTATGGAGTGGTGGACTTGATGCTCTCGCTGGTCTTTACAATCGGCTTATACAAGAGCCAAATACGCACTACACATTGTTTGGAACTGGAAGC
The DNA here is from genome assembly GCA_964247355.1 of uncultured Ktedonobacteraceae bacterium. Lineage (GTDB taxonomy): Bacteria > Chloroflexota > Ktedonobacteria > Ktedonobacterales > Ktedonobacteraceae > JBBQVS01. The sequence continues at coordinate 3,936 of CAXTUE010000126.1, forward strand.
AATGAAATGATTTTTAGTTTGCAAAGAGATGTTGCAAAGAAAATTAACATTGTCTTTCCAAATCGCACAAAATTGCTACAACTACCTATTCGTCTTAGGAAAGAAGATACGCAAACAAGTTCTAGTTCTCGTTCACGTGGATTTGTCTTTCTCCTGCTAGGAGCAGTGTGTGCGCTACAGGAAAAACAACGGACGTTATATATTCATGAAAATGGTATTGGTGCTCTCAATCTTCCTTTACGCGATAGTGAAGTAGGACTAGACCACTCACATTCTGTTCACCCATTATCACTCTATCGTATGAGAAAGTGGCTTTCGTCGCTGCTTGAAGAGCCTTTCTTGTTTGAAAATCCTTTTCTTTTTACCACGAAAGCACAAATATGTGAGGAACTACTACGAGAGAGGGAGGAACTTGCATTTTCAACCGTTAGTTGTGATAGTCGCCATCGTAGCGATCCAATGCAATGTGGTTATTGTTCATCATGTTTGCTACGAAGACAGGCGATAGCGGTCCTTGGGAAGGAAGATCAAACACGCTACCAAATTACCGCATCCTCTGAACGGCAAAAGAAATCTTCTAAGAAGGAACGTAGAGTTCATTTAGTCGCTATGCTTGCTCAAGTAGAGACATTACGACAACGACTCTCCAAAGAGAATCCGTGGCAAGGTATGGTAAAACAATATCCTTTGCTCGACGAGATCGTGCAAAAGATGGGAGGGACTCAGGTAGAAAACCAGGTTAAGATAGGCACTCAATTTCTTAGCTTATATCATAACTATGTCTCAGAATGGGATAGCGATGTTGTTCGTAATGTATTAAAACAAGGACTACTTGAATGAATCTGCTCAGGGGGAGCGAAACACACAAATAGTCAGCGAAAGAAAGGTGGCATATGGATACTAACATCCTAGAAACCATTGATATGAAGGTTTTGGGACGAGAATTGCAACAGGCACGAATTAGAAAAGGTCTGACACAAGAACAAGCCGCCAATAGTATCGACATTGCTCGTACTACTCTGCTCTCTATTGAGAAAGGCGAACGTCGTATTAAAGCCAGTGAGTTACTGAAGCTTACGCACACTTATGGAATGCAAATGGCAGATTTTCTTCGTTCTCATCCCAATATAGAGTGGTCAAAGCCGCAGTTTCGTGGACCTGCACTACGCACGGAAGAAGAAGATGCACTCATCGCGCCATTCATTGCTGATCTTGAACGGTTGGCTACTGATTACTACGAATTAGAAAGAATTACTGAAGCACCACTTGTACGTAAATATCCGCAAGAATATAGCATAGGAAACCTTTCTGTACGTGAGGCTGCTGAAAGTATTGCTATAGAAGAACGGCTAAGACTAGGAATAGGCGATGGACAAATAGCTATGCTACGTGATATTCTTGAGCAAGATGTTGGTATACGCATTTTTTGCTATCCGTTACCTGATAAATTCTCTGCTATCTACTTATATGAAGAGCAAGTAGGCGGTTGTATAGCAATGAACAAACATCACCCCGAAGAGCGGAGACGCTGGTCATTAGCTCATGATTATGGTCATTTTCTCCTTCATCGCAAGAAGCCGATTCTTTCTGCTGATGATAGCTATCAGCGTAAACCTGAAAGCGAACGGTTCGCTGATGACTTCGCTCGCTATTTCCTCATGCCGACCAACGGTGTAACACGACGGTTTAACGAAGTTCGTAAATCAAAAGAAACTGTCACGGTAGCTGATCTCTGTACATTGGCCTCGTATTATGGTGTTTCAGTCGAAGCAATGACGCGTCGTCTTGAAGGTTTGAAACTATTACCCCTAGGATTGTGGGAAAGATTACAGGCGCGTGGATTGAAGGTTCGTGATGCTCAAAAGCAACTCGGTCTTGAACCGCTTCCTGCACAAGATCAAAGACTTCCAGCACGATATCTGTATCTTGCTATTGATGCATTTGACCGAAAACTCATAAGTGAAGGTATGCTGATGCGATTTCTTGGTACTGATCGTTTGCATGCTGGACTTGTCGCTGAAACTCTTCGCCAGCAAGAAGTGTCAGGAGGAAATGACACTTCAGTGTCTCTTGACGAAACGCACCCTCCTAATACACAGGAGGACATCTTTCATGAGTAAGCGTCTATCTTTCCGTGAAGGACTCATTCTTGATGCACGTTGTGTGCTCAATCTGTATGCGTCAGGACATATAGAAACTATCCTTGAGTCCATTCCTGTACCAGTAGCGATCACCGAGTCTGTGCAACGAGAAGCCCTCTGCATTTTTAGTGGCCCTGAAGATAATGTTATGCAGACGACAGAAGTTATCGACTTACAACCGTTATTTGCTCATCGGTTATTATTGCCCATTTTACCGAATGAGGATATACAAGCTGAGGCCGCTAACCTTGCACACGAAAGCCTTGTAGATGATGGCGAAGCTCTCACGGTCGTCTCTGCAGTGCATTATAATTGGTCTCTTGGAACAGACTACCTACAGTCTATAGAAACGCTGGTGAGAAAAGTGTCAATCATGCACACAGTTTCTACATTGGACATTATCAATCACTGGATTAGTGTTACACATCCACCGTTAGAGATAATCAAGACTGCGCTACGAAATATCGAGGCGCGTGCTGGCTATAAAGTTCATTGTATTCCCTCGCTTTATTCATAAGAAGGTGCGTGATGACGGAACAGCAATCTCAAGAACAAGACTTTTGGGCCGCACGAGATCATGCTTATCCCCTACCAACGCTTGAGGACGGTTACGTGCGTGTGCTTTTTGTAGGTACAACAGGTAGTGGCAAAACAACGCTTGTACGGCAGTTCTTAGGAACTCATCCCGACAAAAAAGAGTACTTCCCATCGGCTTCGGGTGGCAAAACAACTACGTCTGCAATTGAAGTGATTACGAAGCAGGGACCATTTCAAGCCGTTGTTTCATTTCTTCCAAAGAGCTATGTACGAATACACGTTGAGGAATGTATATTAGCAGCAGCGTCAGTGTATTGGGATGGTGGCAGTGTGAAAGAAGCTGCCAAAAAGTTTCTTGAGCACGAGGAACAGAAATTTCGTCTTCGCTACATTCTTGGCGATTTTCCGTTACGGGCAAGGACGAACGCTCTTTTACAACAGGAAAATGACTCTGAGCAGCGAGAGGTAAGCGATAGCGAGGCGGAAGAGTTTGCTCGCACTATTCAAAAATATCTTGATACGATACAAAACCTCGTAGCCTCTATGCGTGAAATTATCATGCAAAATGTACAATCCCTAGCGGATGGATCAAGCGAGGAAGAGCGCGAAGTATTGTTTCACGAGCAGCTAGAAAAAGAACTTCGTCAACAGGAAATGCTCTCAACACTTATAGATACAATTATGGTAGCGGTTGAGCAACGATTTACGCTTCTTTTAAACGGGCAGTTCGTGCGTGATGAAGATAACTGGCCTCTCTCTTGGACCTTTGAGACGATGGAACGTAAAACATTTCTTAAAACAATAAGCAGTTTTTCTGGTATCCATTACTTACAGTTCGGCAAACTTCTTACTCCTCTTGTACAGGGCGTTCGCGTGATAGGACCCTTCCAGCCTGAATGGGGAGCAGGAACTGATCCTCACCTTGTTCTCATTGACGGAGAAGGTCTTGGACATACCTCTAATACAGTCACAAGTCTCCCGACTCATGTAACAAGCCTATTTGAAAAAGTAGATGTTATTGTGCTTGTTGATAACGCAAAATCGCCGATGCAGGCTATGCCTAGAGAGGTTCTTGAGACGGTTGTTGCTGCTGGCTATTCTCCTAAGCTTTACGTATGCTTTACACATTTTGAAGGAATTCACGGCGACAATTTTTCTGATCGAAGCGCACGTGAGGATCACGTTCGCAATTCGCTCGACCAAGCAATCTCTGCATTAGGCGCAAAAACGGAACGAAAAAGTGCTTTACATGGCCTGAAAAAACTGCTTGAAGCTCGTGTCTTCTTTGTCTCGCGTCTTGATGAGCGTATTACAACACAGATGCAAGATGATTTAATATTGCTGGAGACACGTTCTGAATTGCTAAAGATGTTAGCAACAATTGAAGGCACTCACGCTTTACAATCTCCTCAGGAGCTAAAGCTCACATATGATGAAAGGATGCTTTTCTCATATATTCGGAAAGCGATAAAAGCGTTTCGTGACCATTGGCAAGGGCGACTAAATTTGCAGTTTGTACAGGGAGTATTACCTGAACATTGGGGGAAAGTCAAAGCTCTTGCTCGTCGTCCTGCTTTCTTAAATCAAGACGAATATACCACACTCAGACCTGTAGCAGACCTCATTAAAGAATTGAATAGGCACATTCGGCAATTCCTACTAGTGGCTGTAAATTGGAATACTGGACAAGAAGAAATGCAACAAGACTCTATAGATGCCATCTCACGCGAAGTATACCCTCGACTACTTGTGCTTATACGAAAATACATTATTACTGAACCTGTACAAGATTGGCGAAAAGCTTATGAATATCAGGGACGTGGATCAGCACGAGTGCGTTCGTTTGATATCGACAATATTTTCTCCTCTGCCGCTCCCTTTTATGATACTACACATATACCTGAGCATACAGTGCTTTCTCGTTACACAGAACTTGCACTTGTTGATCCAAATAGTGAAGTTGTGTTGAGTATGTTTACTACTCAGGTAATAGAGATCGTGAAGGAGGCTATACAAGCGTCGGGGAGCAAGGTTATCAACATATCAGTTACTTCTTAGATCACCACAACTCGTTTGCAACCGGCCCTTCGCCCAGTATCTGTACAGCTTTTTGCTCACCCGTTTCCTTGTCTGTAATAGTTGAGGAAATGGTGCTGGACTTCTGTAACGAGCACGATTGGGTGTTTGTCGAGGGACAGGGCGCGCTCAACCATCCTAGCTACTCCCCCGTCACGCTCGGCCTTCTTCACGGCTCCATGCCCGATGCCATGATTTTCAGTCATAAGGCGGGTACGACCGGAATCGAAGGCTATGACAACTGTCCCTTTCCGTCGATGAAACGCATGATTGCCATCAACGAGGATACAGTCAACTGGCTTCGTCCAGAGCGGCCCGCGAAGGTGGTTGGCATTTCGCTGGTGACACATGGCTTGAGCAATACACAGGCAAAAGATGCGATCAAGCAGATCGAGAATGAGACAGGACTACCAGCAACGGACGTGTGGCGTTTTGGCACAGGCGTGTTGATGGATGCGCTTGTTGAGCACGCTGCTTCCTCAGCGACTTGAGCTACCTTTGACCGCGAAGCATTATATATGTGTTTTCGTGAACTATTGTGGAGGGAGGTAGGGACGGTATTCATCACGTTCGTTTGCCGGTATGAAAGACCAAAGACGGACGTGATGAATGCCGTCCCTACTTCCTGTTTGTGAAACACCATGTATACGCTCGTCAAGTTCCTCGCTCCAGACTGCTAGAGGGAGGAATTCAGATAGCTTTTTTCAGAAGAGGTAATTCGATATCTCACCTTGATACGCGTCCTGGTTGGCACTCGCGGTCATAACAAGCATTCTAGCGAGTTGCTCGCTAATTTGAGCGATTGCTTTCAGTTCATCAGTATGTTAGAAAGATATTGCGGCGCGCGCGGCACTTAATGCAGGTTGGTGTACGTGAAGAATAGGCTCAACATGCTGAATACGCTGAAGCACACACGCCCGAAAAAAATCGTTGTGGAGTAGAAGACTTCCACCTAATGCAAGCGGAACAGAGTCTTGTGATACATGAAGTCGTACAGCCTGTACAAGCAGTGCTAGTTCGTCTGCGGCATGTGCGACGAGCGCGAGGGCAACTGCATCATCCTGCTGTGCCGCGTGTATAACGCACAAAGCGATCTGCGCAATCTTGGCCTTGTCATCAGCGAGATATACTTCATCAAGCATGTCTTGCGGTTTGTGTATGTGCCAGTGCTGCAGAATGAGATCGAGTAACAACGTTGACTTTCCACGTCCGTCTACCATGCGTGTAGCCGCTTGTAAACCCTGTCGCCCAATATCGTAGCCACTTCCCTCGTCGCCCAGAATATGCCCCCAACCGCCTGCACGTGTGACAATACCATGCTCATTTCTACCCAATGCAATCGAGCCAGTTCCAGCAATCAATACCACGCCAGTCTGTGCCGGTAATGCACCAAAAGCGAGATCAGCGTCATTGGTTATTCGCACTATAGACGCGAGGGAAGCCATACGTGGTGCAAGCAGAGTGCTATCAGAGAGACGATCAACTCCTGCCAAACCAAGCCATGCATTAGAGAGAGAGGGTCCACAGGCGGACTCCTCCTTTGCTTGCTCGATAGCGCGAAGAATATTTTGTACGGCTTGCTCAAGTCCAATAGCAGCATAATATGCACTACCAGCCACTCCACGTCCACGCGCATGTCCCTGTGCATCGACAATGACTGCGAGTGTTTTACTGCCACCACCATCTACACCCAGATAGTAAGAAGAGGTAGTCATGGTTGTTGTCCTTATGTGTTGCAAACCTACGATTTTTGAGAGCAGTTGTTCGCGCTTCATACTCGTATAA
>CAXTUE010000127.1:0-10466 GCA_964247355.1 uncultured Ktedonobacteraceae bacterium
CAGATGCAGCGCATGCTGATCCAAGGTCAAACTTGCACCATTTACCTTGCGTTTGATCAGGTGTTGCAGCGTACTGTAACCATCAAAATTGTTCCGGCTGAACATATGGCCATTTACAAAGCCTCTATCCGGCTCACCGCCCAGTTTTCTCACGCTAATATTATCGGCAAGTATGATTTGATTCAAGAGCCAGACGTACTCTACCTTGTGCAAGAGTATGTCGATGGAGATAACTTCAACAGTTTGCTCCAAACACAACTCTCGCCCTATGCGGTTGCGGACTTCGGGCTGCAGGTGTGTCAGGCTCTACTCTACGCGGGAAGTAGTACACGTGGCGTTTGTCATGGTGACTTGACGCCTTCCGTGATTATACGGGACCGCCGTGGCCTTGTGCGTGTCAATGATTTCGCGCTGCCTGCCGATGTCCAATACTTCGCGTCCTGGAGCCATGTCGGAGGCAGCGGCAACGCAGTATCAGATACAGAACTGCCGTGGGGCAAGATGAGCGATGGCCGTCGCGCTGATGATACACGTGCTGTTGGCCTTCTGCTCTACCAACTGCTCTCCGGTCGGCCTCCTGGCACAATAAGTGTAGAGCCGCCAATTGATGGTCGCCTACGCTTTTTACGCAATGCACCCGTTGAGCTATGCGAGATTATCGCACGGACCGTCGTCGTGCAACATCCCCAGCACATCAACACACCCGAAGTCCTCTATGAAGAGTTGCAGAAACAGGCGGAAGTTCTCGAACTTGCAGAAATCGCGCCAGTAAGAGTGGGTCAAACAGAGGATAACGCTAGAGTAAAACAACCATTTGCCTCAACAAGTGGCCAAGGCTTAGCGGGTGCTGAAAAACTTGTCACCGCCCTACCTGTACGTGAAAGCGGGCAAGGTGGCACAAGCCTTGCCGCGTACCAGCCAGACGCGAATGTGCCAATGACCTCGATGAAGCCTCAAGTACAGCGTCCTCAATTGGGGCAATCTACGACGGACGCTCCATTCCCGCTTCTAGCATCCTACACTCCGCAAACAGAGCCGCGACCCGCATTGCGTCTGAGTATTCCCCTACTCATCCTGTGCGGTTTGATCGTCTTCGCCTTCTTCTTCGCCATTGGCTACTTCATCGCCCACGTCGTCTTGTAAGAACGAATGACGCTCTTCAAAAAATAGATATAGGATGAACTGTAAAGAGGTTTTTTTGCCGTTAAGGATATAGGTATAGAAAACAACAAATTAGAGAATGGAGAGATGCAAACCAAATGCTGTACGCGGCAGGAGTTAGCGTGTGCAGAGGACTAGCAGTCCCATGAGGTCAAATCCGACAAGCGTTAGCATGAGGCCGAGGCTGCCGTAGAGCACAGGACGTTGCCAGTGTTGAAGAAATGTGAGCAGTTTCTCCGGTTGTTTTGCTACTACGACGGGTAACGCCTCTGTTTCGTAGTTACGCACTCGTGTGTAGGGCAGAGGACCACTGATGCGGGCCATTTGTTCGCGCATTGCGAGTAAGCGGTCGCTGATGGCCGACTCGAATAACTCGTGTAATTCCTCTTCTGCGAGAGTCGCAGGGTGTACCGTGGCCATAGGTGCTGTTGCATATTCGTATTGTGCTACGTCCATATTTTTCCTATCGAACTCAAACAAGCACTCATTCGATGTTTCATCAGTTGTCCGGCACAAAACACTATTCATCGCTACAACCTCCTAACATTCTTACTCTCTTATTCTCTATACGTTGAAGTATACCGGAACTAAGACAGAAAAACATGGGACAAATGACATATTTTGGACGACATGATAAACCCTCAGCGTTCTTTAATAGGCGGATAAGTATGATTAGGGCTTCTGAGTTCCACAACCTGCATCACTGATTGCTGAAAGCAACCAGTGATGCAGGTTGTGGAACCGCAAGTGTATAAATTTCATTGTCCATATACATAGTTTTTCTGTTACAATAAGAAACATCAATATAATGGAAGAGGATACATTGTGTTTCGTAAAGGCGTTCGTGTTGTGCTAGTGCTTATAATGTGCATATGCGTGCTGTCCCAAATAACGTCGGCACAGACGACGTATGGATTGGCGTATCAGCATACAGCTACACAGGTACCTTCTTCCGAGCCTCCTATGCTGCAATTGGATAGTCGCACTCCTGTGCAGACCATCAAGGAGCAGGAGCAGTTTATCAATGTCAATGCCAAGTTCGGGTCGCGCTTCAACTTCTCCATCAATCCCGCGCTCTCCTCGGTTTCAAGTGGCACCGATGGCATCTTTCACGACAATAACGCGAGCTACGTTGTGGGTATCGCGCCAGAGAACCAGCAAAAAACCTACATGTTTCATATGGGAACGCCTGATACCGCGCGGGGCGATAGCTACCTGCTCAATGAGCAGTGGACGCAGGGACTCAATACCACGCGTTGGGAAGGCGATGCATCGGACAGTATGCATGTGGGCGTTGATTTTATCGACACATTTCGTGGCGAACCTGGATGTATCGCGCTTGAACAGTGCAAAGGTGCGGTCCGTGACGATATCGTGCCGGTGCTGATTGTCGGTGTTTCCCTGCACAACACAAGTGCTATGACACAGACTGGCAACTTTCTCTTTGGCAGTAACCGGATGCTTCCGCCCAGCGATGCGTGTGTTGCTCATACGACCCCTGCCAGTACTCGCGCCTCATTGCTCTCCTATGACGCAAGTGCTGATGCAACAGGCGGAACGCTGTTTCTGGCGGGTGATGCGCAACACTGGTTCTGCAATACAGCGAGAAGTGATCGCGCTGGTCTGGCGTGGGCGTACAGTATAGCAGCAGGACAGAGCAAGATGGCGTATCTTGTTGTGGGTGGCTGGAACGCAAGTCAGCAGCTTTTCGCCAATAGCACGTTACCGTCGGGGTGCCAGAATGAAAGTCTGTATGCGGCACACGAATGGTCCTCGGAGCAGGATGTGGTCGATTTCGCGCTTGACAATCTCTCGACGCATGACAATTTGTTAGCACAGGCGCAGACGATGGAGAACTACCTTATTCGCAATAACACGTTGACGGGAGCGCAACGCTGGCTGCTGGGCAACACGTTGCGTAGCTACAAGGCGAGTAGCTGGCTAGCGGCGCGACCGGCATGCGCAGGTGGCGGCTATGACGCGGCGGTATACGAGGGAACCTATGGCTTTCTGAGTACGGTTGATGTGATGCATGAATATGGGTATTTCGAGATAACGCGGATGCCGTGGTTCTTCAAGTCCGCTATGGACACTGTGCTTAAGAACGCGACGCACAACGCCTTCGGCACCTACTTTCAGCACGATCAAGGGGGCGATGTAGGAAGTGATGGTCAGTGTGTTGCGCAGGGACGTGGGATTCCAACGTTGCGAGCGACATGTTATGTGTCTCCCTATATCGTCTCAGGAACGCCAATGCCGACAGAGGAGAACGATAACGTCGCGTTATTACTTGCGTATTATGAATATGTCACACACGATGGTGATCTGCTGCAACGTGCGATTGGACTGGTTGATGCCGCGATGCAACATAATAGCAACGTGGGCGATCCGCTAACGGGCATTGCGTATAACGCGCAAGATACAAGCACAACCTTCGATGCTGCCAGCGATTGTCTACACAATAGTGGTGTTGGAGCGGGCAACCAGTATTATCAGGGATTGAAAGAGGCAACAGGCTATCGCGCCACTGCATATCTTGATGGTCTGGTACAAGGCAACGCGAACGCATCGCTCTGGAACGATGCCGCGACGAAGATAGAAGGCGCGATGGTACAGGAGTACGATAGAAATGGCTACCTGCCTATTGCGAACAGCACCGCGTTTAGTAACTGCTCTGGTCGTACGCTCATGCTAGGCGATGGCCTACTCTATCTACACCTGATTGGACAGGATAGCGCGGTGAACGCAACATTGCTACATGATCTTGCGCACCAATATCCTGATGATCTCGCCGCCGATACGCTTTCGTCGCCTCGCATGATCGCGCTAACCTCGACGGCGGCACAGGGGGAGCAATGCAGCACAGGGCATTGTCTCCGCTATGAATGGTTCAGTAAGGTCATGCTTTCGGGCATTGTCGCCGATCTTGTCTATACGCATCATGGGTGTGCGGCTTGCGCGCAACTTAACACAACGGAGGCGGCTTACACTTATAATGTCAGCTTCGCCAAGACCTTCGGCGATGGTTTTCACGAAGATAACAGCGATTGGGGAGGCCACTTTTATCCACGCGGCATCATCAGTTGGGCCTATTTAAGCGTCCTTTACTAAGACCGTCGTTATGTCTTCCTCGGTATACTGGACTCATACCACTATAACAAGGAGTTCTCTATCATATGTCCAGTACTATGCCTATTACATTTTGTGCCACACGGGATCTCTCTCTCTATCTTTCTTCTCTCTGGCAACACTATTTTTCTGACGTTCCACATGCGAACGAGGTCCACATTGCCTATTGTCGTCCCTGGAAGACTCGCCTTGGTCTCATTCGTATGTCGCTCGATGGCGCGCGTTCGTTTATCGGCATTAATTCGCTCTTGCAAAACGCCAATGTGCCTGATTGTGTGCTGGTGACAACAATCGCACATGAACTTGTTCACTACACACACGGCTTCGGTTCGCCTCTCCCCCAATTGTTTGAGCACCCGCACGCGCACAACATCGTTGATAAAGAGCTAGAGCAGCGTGGATTGAGCGATATGCTGGAAGACTGCAACGCATGGATTGATGAGTATTGGTACGAGTTTTACGAGCAGCAGCGTATGGCGAAAAGGAAAGAGTCGGTAGTTCGACGGAAGGTGGGATAAGGCCAGGGTTGGAGCATAACTGCGGCTTGCCCCTGTTATGTTTGCTATTGTAGGGGGCTTCCTTTGTCATAGTCTCTACCCGATCTTGTATATTTTCAGGTTAGAGAAGCTTGCTTCACCAAAGTTGGCGGGGGCGAGGGTGCCTGTGACGAGGGCGAGTCCGCCGACAGTGTAGTTGCTGTCCTTGAGTGAGCTACCGATAGCGGTGCCATTCACATAGAGCCAGAAGGTGTTGCCATTGGCAATTACGGTAAGTGTGTTCTTCTGTCCTGTAGGAGCAATTGCGCTGCTCCTGGTTGGTGGTAGAATGTCGGCGTAGTTGTTGCCATCGCCGGGGGCGTGACGACGGAGAAAGCATTGTCCATCGCTCGTGATTTCAAAATCGTAGAACTGGTCGCTATTGACGCGGAACAGCATGCCGGCGTGATTTCCGCTTAGCAGAGTGACATCAACCTGGAGAGTAGCATTGTCCTGCACACTTTTCGTTAATGGACAGTACTGCAGGTAGTTTGTTTGCAGTGCCTTGACGTGGTAACTACCGCCAGTGAAGACACAATGGGACGCGTCCTGCGTCCAGAGTCCGTCGCTATTGCTGGCGAGACTGTAGGCAAGCGGGGTGCCACTTGTCGCAGATGCGAGTAGAGCAGTAGCAGTTGCCTGTGCACCTGCTGGCACTGTCGCGGTTGTACCAATTTGTTGTGTTGCCGTTGGTACGACTTGTGTTGGTTGTGCTGTGTTTGTCGGTGTAGGTGTGACCTTGTGCGTACTGGCAAAGTAGGAGATTGCACCTATTGGTAGGACAATAAAGAGGAGCAGACCGATAGCGATAATGGAGAACGTGAGCATATTGGTTCTACCACGTGGCAGGCGCGGGGTCGTATGAATGCTCTCTGTCGTACGGCGCGCTGGCACGGAAGGTGTGACATGCTCAACGGCTGTCTGGGTTGCTACTCTATTCTCGACGATGGGCGCGGTGACGCGTCTGCGACGAGAGAAGACGGAGGTTGGTGCCGCTGCTGGATTGCCGGGCAAGACGAGCTTACGACCCTGTGAGGAAGGGTTACGGCTTTGTCGAGCCTGTCGAGCTTGTCGAGCCTGTCGCCCGAAGCGACGTGTTGCGGGAAGCGGAGTATCGCCAGCCCCTTGCCGCATTGTTTCCTGAATCGTTTTATACGGTGGCATCTCCTGCGTCTCGTGAATGGAAGGAGTCAAGCGTGCCTGAGTGAACGCCTCGGCAAGCTCTTGTGGAGATTGATAGCGGCGGCGTGGGTCTTTTTCGAGCGCGCGTAGGACGACCTGATCGATGGAGTGCGGGATACTGGAATTGTAAAACGAAGGTGGCAGTGGTTGTTCGCGCACATGTTTCATGTACACTGAAACGGGGGTTTCACCAGTAAAGGGCACACGGCCCGTGATCATCTGATAAAGCAGGACTCCTAGAGCATAAATATCACTACTCGTTGTTGCGGGTCCATCGGCGAGATCGGGTGCCATGTATTCGGGTGTGCCAAGCAGAGCACCTGTCTGTGTAAGCTCGCTGCCGCCTTCGAGAGCCTTCGCGAGGCCGAAGTCGGCGAGATAGGCATAATGATCGTCACGCAATAGGATATTGGAAGGCTTGATGTCACGGTGAATGATGCCGGAATCGTGGGCTGCCTGTAACGCGCTTGCGATCTGGTTTAGCATCTCATCGGCGTCTTCCAGTGAGAGCGCGCCGTGCTCCAAACGATGACGGAGTGTGCCGTGTTCGATATTGGGCATCACGAGATAGTGCCACGGCTCTTGATCGCCGTAGTCATACGCTGGGAGAATATGAGGATGGTGCAGGTTACTGATCGCGTCAGCCTCACGTTGGAAGCGTTCGAGGTAATCGGCTTGACTACTACTCACAACCTTGAGTGCGACATTTCGATCCATACGTTCGTCGTATGCGAGATAGACCTCTGACATTCCGCCGCGCCCCAACCGTCCCAGGAGTTGATAGCGCCCTAAAGATGTTCCCTCTAATCCGGGCATGTGTTCCTCAATATAAGCGATTGTTATATAAATATTGCTTCATATAATAACACGTATAAACATAGCTTGATAGATGCAAGTATAGGACCAGACAGTACTTATGTCAACGCTTTTAGACTGTAAGAACTCTGAAAGTGGTTTATTGTGTTTTTGGGTGGTAGCACATAGTTTTTACCGGTCCCGTTTGAGGCTGGATGTAGAATTGGCTTCACAACGCGTTGGGTCATGAGCACTTTGGGTGCAGAGTGTAAAAACGGCGGTGTCGTGGCCGATGAAGTTATGGCATGTGGTGCAACAGGTTGCGCAAGGGCTGCATCGGTATATGCAACCGTCTCACTCACGTTGACACGTGCCGGTGGAGATGCATGGCTGGTGAGATATGAGAAGGAAAAGCCGAGCAGAGTGGGCAAAATACAGAGCATCAGTACCGCCGCGACTGCCGGTGTTCCCACGTGCATTTTGAAAGAAGGTAAGCTCTTTTTGAGCGATGCAGAATAGGCATGCGCAAATTCGAGGGATGTGGAGAAACGTTGCTCAGGATTTTTTGCCAGTGCGCGTAAGACAACTCTATCGGTAGTGTGCGAGAGTTGTGGATTATAGAAAGAAGGAGCAATTGCCTGTTCGTGCAAGTGTTTCCAGTACAGGCCAATCGGTGTGCTGCTTCTAAAAGGAAGGCGTCCTGTAAGCATCTGGTAGAGCACAACGCCGAGGGCATAGATATCGCTTGCGGGAGTTGCCGATTGTGTGGTGAGTTCAGGTGCCATATATTCAGGTGTGCCCTGTGTGGAAATAAAGGGGTCAGTGCTTTCCTCGTAGTCATGTCGGGCCAGACCGAAATCGGCGAGATAGACATATTTGCCTTCGTGTAAGAGAATGTTTGAGGGTTTGATATCGCCATGTGCGATGCCGCGCTGGTGTGTTACGGCAAGTGCTGTGGCGAGTTGCCAGAGAATACTTCCAGCTTCTTGCGTCGAAAGCGCGCCTTCCGTTAGATGCTGCTTGAGGGTGCCATAAGCGATGTAGGGCATGACCATATAGAACCACGAGTCGTGTTCACCCCACTCAAGGACAGGCAGGATGGATGTGTGGACGAGCCTGACAAGCGTTTGTACCTCGCGCTGGAAGTGTCTGTAGTAGACTTCGTTACTTTTATGTACAAGCTTTATGGCAACGGTACAATCCGTACGTGTATCTTCAGCTATATAGACAATCGACATACCGCCACGTGCCAAAATTTGGCGCAGGCGATAATGCGAGAGAGTTGTATGTTCAAGTTCTTGTATCATGATGGGCTACCCTCGGACGTATATTCTCACCTATTTATACGAATCTGCAAACGATTTTGTGCCATGATATAGAATGGTACAGTACTTGTAAGAGGTAGGAGAGATGTTTACAATCTTGTTGCTTTTTCCCTGAGTATAGTATAACGCAACATGTAAGGGGAGTCATCGCGGTTTCCCTGTTTTTTAAGGAGAAAGTTGTATGTCGGATGATGTTGTGTACTCGACGGATAGTGGCAGAATACGACCACGACCTGATGAGAAATCTATGTCGGGCGAGGCGGTGAAGAAGAGTGATGGTATTGTGCGTGTGATGCGGGACCGTAAGCAGCGCGGCGGCAAGACGGTTACGGTGATTACAGGTGTACCAGGGACTGATGAGACATTGACGGGACTGGCGCAACAGCTCAAAAAGTTGTGTGGCTCCGGTGGGACCGTTAAGGATGGCAATATAGAAATACAGGGCGACCACTGCGACAAGGTGCAGGCAAAGTTGACCGAGATGGGCTATAGAGTAAAACGAGCTGGTGGCTAAGCT
Source organism: uncultured Ktedonobacteraceae bacterium (assembly GCA_964247355.1). Lineage (GTDB taxonomy): Bacteria > Chloroflexota > Ktedonobacteria > Ktedonobacterales > Ktedonobacteraceae > JBBQVS01. Next base: position 8,646 of record CAXTUE010000127.1, read on the forward strand.
ACCTATTTTTGTGGGCATATTGTACTCAAAAAGCACTCGTAAGACAGCTAACAACTGTGTCAATAGACATTTTATGCTACTTCTGCACATTTTTCTACCCAGTTATCCACATTCGTTGTGGATAACTTTTGTGAAGGACGAATTTGAGGAGAATGAGAATGAGCGACAAAAACATGCTTGGCTTTACACATCACTATATTCCTTCTGAACAAGGGGGACCGACACTATTGCTGTTGCATGGAACGGGGGGCGATGAGAATGACCTGCTGGACCTGGGGCGTATGTTGAACCCGAATGCGGGATTACTGAGTCCAAGGGGCAAGGTGCTAGAAAACGGGATGCCGCGCTTCTTCCGCCGTCTGGCCGAGGGTGTATTCGATATGCCAGACCTGATTGAGCGCACACATGAACTGGCGGACTTTGTGGGGATCGCAAGCAGAACGTATGGCTTTGATGCGACGAGGGTGATCGCGGTTGGCTTCTCCAATGGTGCGAATATCGCGGCGAGTATGTTGTTGTTGCGTCCACAGGTGTTGGGGGCGGCTGTATTGCTGGCTCCGACGGTACCATTTGTGCCGGAGAATTTGCCACAGCTTACGGGCAAGCAGGTATTTATTGGTGCGGGCCGTCGCGATCAAATGGTGCCGCAGCAGAACACAGAGCGGTTGGTAGAGTTGTTGCAGCAAGCGGGTGCGAGTGTTGAAGCGCATTGGCACAACGGTGGACATATGATTACGCATGAAGAGGTACGCGAGGCAAAAGCGTGGTTGCAAGGTGTGTTAGCATAGGGAGTTTCAGATTATGCGACGCTATGCAATACAAGAAAAGAGGGGAACGCCGTTTTTTTATATGGTAACGAAACACGTTTTTTTTGAGAGGGCCATGTGGCTTTTTTTTGTGTAGGTTGAAACCGTTTTTTTTGTTGATGCGATTTTAAAATTTGTTTTTTTTGTTGTGTTTGGTGTTCGCGCCAATACGTTGCTAGATGGAAGCCTGGCAGTCTTGTAAAGAAGACATTGACGGTCCGCGCGTTGCATATGTGTGAGACACGAAAGACGTGCGTCTCATTAGTTAGCATGCCGACGAGATACCATATGCGCGTCTTGACCACGAGTCCGTATGGTTCTATGAGGTGCTGTTGGAGAGTACCGTTAGCATTGTAGTAGTCGATGCAGAGTTTTTGGTCATGCCAGATTGCTGCCTGTATCGTCTCAAGGCAAGCACTGACATGCTCGTTAGATTGCCACTCTAATGTGTCGACGTAAAACCGTTGGCGCGTGTGCTCGACGTTGTAGCGCGAAGACTCTGGCAGGGCGGCGGAGACTTTGAGCAAGGCGTCCTCAAGTGCGCGACCCATGCCGAGATCGACGGATGGTGCGGTAATGGTTGAGAGGAAGAGGGCGCGTATCTCTGTCTCGGTCAAGCCCGTTAAGCGTGTCTGGTAGCCATCGACGAGCGAGCAGCCACCGCCGGGTCCGCGCTCGGTGTACAGGGGAATGCCAGCCATGCTCAAGGCTTCAATGTCGCGGTAAATGGTTCGTTCGGATACTTCCAGTTGCTGCGCCAGTTCGTGCGCGGTAGTACGTCCGCGTGTTTGGAGCAGCATCAGTATCGAGAGGAGTCGGTCTGCACGCATGCTGTGTGACCTCCGTGAAACTAGGAGTTGTTTCTAGCTATACAAGTATAACATATTTTTGGATAATTTTCCCCGTTTATAGGGACCAGATTATGCGTTTATATGAAATAAAATGGATAGGCCGGAGGTAGGGACGGGGGGTATAGAAGGCCGGGGGGGGCGGGGGAGGCCGGACACGGCGAGGG
>CAXTUE010000128.1:0-970 GCA_964247355.1 uncultured Ktedonobacteraceae bacterium
GTATATAGTAGGGTAGTCCCCTTGTGGGCGTCCGTTCTGCTCATGCATAGAAAGAAACGAAATGGTTTACCTGACACGCCGCACAACCTTCAGTGCCGCGCATCGCCTGTGGAGTAATTCGCTGACCGAAACCGAAAACTACGCAGTGTATGACAAGTGCGCGAATCCGAATGGGCATGGACACAACTATGTACTTGAGGTGACGGTACGCGGCAATGTCGATCCGCGTACTGGCATGGTCCTTAACCTGACCGATATGAAGCATATCGTGAACGAGCAGGTTATCAACTGGGTCGATCATAAACATCTCAACTACGATGTGCCGTGGCTGGAAGGCGTGACTCCAACGGCTGAAATGCTGGCAATTAAGTTCTGGGAACGCTTAGTAGATAGCTTTCCCAAAGGGTTGCTCTACGAGGTGACGCTGCATGAGACCGAGAATAATAGTGCCGCATATCGAGGCGAGGACGCTTAGATGAGGATAGCCCTCGTCGCGCCACTCGTCACGCCCATCGCACAGCCATATCCAGGTGGTGCGCAGGCGATGCTTGCCGATCTCGCACAAGGACTTTCCCGACGTGGGCATGACGTTACACTCTTCGCCCGCGCTGACTCGTCAGTCCCAAACGTCAAGATTGAGCAAATCGCGGTCCCCGATAACGTACTACCCGCCAGCTTTTCTGAGCCAACGCGAGAGCGACCCGTAGATACAGGCTTCTTCGCACAGGCGAACATTTTTCTCGACCTCTTCCTCTCTCTTCAGCAACGCCATGCCGAATTCGATGTCGTTTCTGCCCATGCCTTCGATTGGCCTGCGTTTACCTGTAGCGCATTGGTACAAGACATACCCGTCTTGCACACACTTCATTTACCAGCAATATCGCCCGAAATCAACGATGCACTACACATTCTACATCAACAGGGACACCCACTTTCCTTGCTCACGGTTTCACACGCCTGTGCCAAAACC
>CAXTUE010000128.1:1039-4317 GCA_964247355.1 uncultured Ktedonobacteraceae bacterium
GACTTGACTATCATCCCCTTTACAGAACACGTCGCGGAAGATGCGCCACTCCTGTATGCAGGTCGTATCACGCCAGAAAAAGGAGTCGAAGCCGCTATCGAGATTGCATTACAATCTGACCGTCGTCTATTGCTTGTAGGCGGAATATATGATACATCTTATTATCAGGAGCGCATCGTGCCGAAGCTACAGCAGGCGGGGGAGCGTGTCATCTATCTTGGGCAGCTTGACCGTTCGGCATTGTGGGAAGTGATGAGCAAATCGCTTGGTCTGCTCTTTCCCATCAAGTGGGACGAACCCTTTGGTCTGGTACCCGTCGAAGCAATGGCTACTGGGACGCCCGTTATTGCCTACGGACGCGGTGCGGCAGAAGAGATTATCCGACACGGCGAGACAGGTTTTCTCGTGACGCCGGGAGACCGCGCGAGTGCAACCGAACATGTTCAAGAACTTGCAAGCCTGTCACGTACAAGATGTCGCGCCCATGTCGAGCAACATTTTTCGTTAGAGCGTATGTTGGACGAGTATGAAGCTGTTTATGTATCTGCTACTTGCGTATAAGGAGATTTCATGGAAAAGCCATCAGGTCAATCTACACCGTCTACTTCTGTGACTGATACTCCAGCATCAACGTCGATACTTCCTCAGTTGCACAAGAAAAAAGATGCTGATTATATCTTTTTTGAACTAACACGAAGTATTTGCCCGGAATGCCGTCGTGTCATTGACGCTCATATTCTCCTACGAAATAATAAAGTGTATATGCGCAAGCGTTGTCCTGAGCATGGTTTATTTGAAGGACTGGTCTACGGCGATGCTCAAGCCTACATGTCGGCGGCGCGCTTCAACAAGCCGGGTACTGTTCCATTGGCCTATACGACCGATATCCAGCAAGGCTGCCCACACGATTGTGGCCTTTGCCCTGAGCACCAGCAACATGCCTGCCTCGGTATTATCGAAGTGAATAGTGCTTGTAACATGGACTGTCCACTCTGCTTCGCGAACGCCGGTGCGGGCTTCAACCTGACGCTTGAAGAGGTGGAGGGCATCCTGGATCATCTTGTGGAAACGGAGGGCAATCCTGAAGTCGTGCAGTTCTCTGGCGGGGAACCATCCATTCATCCACAAATCATTGAGATGATTCAGGCGGCGAAACAGCGCAACATCCGCTATGTGATGCTCAATACCAATGGCAAGCGCATTGCCGACGACGATGCGTTCCTACGCCAGTTGAGCGAGGTACGTCCCACGATTTATTTTCAGTTCGACGGTTTTGAGACAGAGACCTACCGTCTGCTACGTGGCGAGCCGGACATCCTTCCGCAGAAACTACGGGCGTTGGACCGTTTAGCTGAGATTGGATTGAACGTCGTACTCGTTCCAGCAGTTGATCGCAACATTAATTTGCATGAAGTGGGGGAAATTGTTGCATTTGGCATGAAGCACCCGGCAGTGCGTGGTATCAATTTTCAGCCAGCGTTCCAATCCGGTCGTCACGGAGAAAGTGATCCCATGCAACGTCTGACAATTCCTGACATCCTACAAGCACTGGAAGAGCAGACGAACAGCACCTTGCTGGTCTCGGATTTTGTGCCGGTGCCATGTTGCTTCCCTACCTGTAACTCCGTCACCTACGTGCTGAATGATGGCGAGACCGTCTTACCACTGACACGCGTTCTCGATGTCGAGGACTACCTGGATTATATCGCCAACCGTGCTGTACCAGACCTGTCAGAAGAGATCAAGGAGGCATTAGAAGGACTATGGTCTTCCTCGGCGGTTCCTGGTTCTGATAAAGCCGCGCAGCAATTCGCTCTTTCGTGTGCAGCCTGTAGTCTACCGGATGGATTGGACCTCGGAGCATTTGCCAAAAACATCTTCATGATTATGCTACAAGATTTCATGGACCCCTGGACATTCAATCAAAAAAACCTGATGAAGTGCTGCAAAGAGATTCTGTTGCCCGATGGCAAACAGATTCCCTTCTGTGCCTACAACAATGTCGGCTATCGTGAGCAGGCGCGCCTACAATTGCAGGCGCGTGAGCGTCAGCGCAATCAGGCCAAACGCGCGGGCGTCTCTTTCGTACCAGAACCTTTAACCTTCTCGTTTACATCTACACTGCAGAATGGGCAGCGAGGAGTTGGCTCCTCTACAGAAAGGAACAACTCATGAACAGTAAGCAGACAAGCATTGATGAACGGAATGACCAGACCTTGAAATCGTGCTGCGCAAACCTGTACCAGAGCGATTGGGTCAAGCTCTTGCTAGGGGATTCATTTCATCCAGGAGGAATAGCGTTAACTACGTACCTTGGAGCCGCACTTCAGCTGGAACCTGGACAACGTGTATTGGACGTTGCGGCAGGCCAAGGAACGAGTGCAGTTCATCTTGCAAAGCGTTTTGGCTGTACCGTCCTCGGCATAGAGTACAGTCGCCTTGCCGTGGAACAGGCTACACAGGCCGCACGTACAGCAGATGTCGCCCATTTAGTGACATTTGAGCAGGGGGACGCTGAACAATTGCCTGTGTCTTCAGCAAGCGTTGATGCGGTTATCTGCGAATGTGCGTTCTGTACATTCCCCGACAAAGCAAAAGCAGCGGCAGAGTTTAAGCGTGTGCTTGTCCCAGGGGGAAGGGTGGGACTAAGTGATTTGACGCGCAAGGGAGAACTGCCAGCAGATTTGCAAGGACTTCTAGCATGGATTGCCTGTATCGCAGATGCACAGCCCCTTGAGAACTATATGCGCTATCTCACAGATGTGGGGTTGGAGATGCAACTGGTAGAGCAGCACGACGATGCCTTAACCGATATGGTCAGGTCTATTCAGGCAAAGCTTCTAGCGACAGAACTCCTGGTAAAGCTCAACAAGATTTCGTTGCCAGGGGAGATTGACATTGAGCAGGCCAAAATAATGGCGAAGGCGGCTGCGACGGCCATTCAAGCACGACAATTCGGCTATGCAACTCTCATCGCAACCATTCCTGTGTACAGTCAGAGTTCTATCGTGTAGCGAAGTGGATTGTTCGATTCGATGAGAACCAATACGTTATCTCCGATGTGCTGTTTTGGGCGAAGTTCTTGTGGAGGACTGCTGAAGGTATAGGACTGCTTACTTTTTTCGTCAACCCACTCAGCTTTCACTACCCAGCCCTCGCGCCACGTTTTAGGTTCTAGTTCCACATGTGTCACTGTTGCCGGAACGCAGCCAGTACAGTTGTATAACTTGCTCACTTTCCGTCTTTGGATGAATATGGAGCGCCCAATATAGAAACAG
>CAXTUE010000128.1:4333-10415 GCA_964247355.1 uncultured Ktedonobacteraceae bacterium
CTCGCTAGCAGCACAAGAAATGCTATTGGTATCTTCATACATATCTGGATAAATGCCATTGTTCCCTTTCTTGTATTCCTACATATTTCTATTTATACGTACGTTTCACATGTATAATGCCGTTACCTAAGGCTCTAGGCCTCTTGCCGCTTATTCTTCGCGTGTTGTGGCCCAGTTTCTGGATAACCATATGTATGTGCTCGCACGCGCTCTATATGTTGCGCTTCCTTCATGCGTGTCAATTCCAAACGGAGTCGCTTATTTTCTTGCTCTACCTGCCCTATTCTCATCAAGCGAGTGAGTAGGAGGTTGAGCGAATTACCCACGCGCCAGAGCATATTGTCCTGGTTCATCTGCGCACGGGCGGTTCGGTCCCCATTTGCCGCCTGCACCAACACGTACGAAAGATGCTGTACACCCTCGTCGAGATGCTGCTGGCGTTCGACTTCGCGACGTTGCAACTCGGCCTCTCGCTGTTGCAACTCAGCGATCTCTTCGGCACGGTCTGCACGTGCCATAGCCCGCAAAGCATTGCGTACCCAGATGTAGGAGACGGCTGCCACCACGATTTGCAAACTGATAGGCTGCGCTATGGTATTGAAGGCCATACTCGATGTGAGCACCATCTGAAGTTCAGGTGTTCGTGGTTGAAACAAAAGGTCGGCAGCAATAAATACGATATTACTGAGCGCAACGGGAAACACACTCATAGGAGAGAGTAATGAGACCGCGATAAGTTCTGAAACAACCAGTAGATCAAAAGTAGGCAGATCGCTCACGCCCAGTCCCATTGGGGTGGTCAGAAGCATGAGGCCACAGCCAAGGTCTACCACCGCAATGAGCAGTATACTTACCACTGTGACTTTTCCCATCTGATTGAACAGGAGGGCTACGGTACACAGAACCAGGCCGAGTACGACAGTCCCGATTGCAGACGCGCTTTTCATCAAGAGAGCACCGGGCAAATCAATCAGTTGTAATAGAGTGATGATCAGGAGAATAGTGTTCACCACCTTTTTGCGGTGGACCTGTTCGCGCAATAAACGCTGCGTGTTACGTCTGGTGATTAGTGGGTGCGCCGTGCTGTTCTGCACAAGGCGATCTGCGACTGGAAGCATTGCCATGCTCTTCCTCCCTTTCTGGATGGTAGAAGGAGTAATACACGTATTTTTCTATCAGTACATTCTTTGCAAAGGTACTTCCATGAACCTCATTCCTCTATTGCTGGTTTTCTCGTGAAGAACGCAAACGTTCTTCACGAGATACCCTTCCTCCGAGGACTTACTATTTTCCTGAGCCGTTGATATACGAGAGAGCTTTCGCCCCGGCAAGGGCCGCGACCTGTTGACCGAGTGCTCGCCCGTCTTCGTCGGCTTTCTGGAAGTGGATGCCGCCGTAGCGACGAGACATACCCGCTTGTATCGCTGCAGAGGAGTAGGTTGGCCAGGAGAGTGTTACACTGCTCGATGGACTGATTCCAGGCTCAATAGTAGAGGAACCTGCGGCGGCGGTATAGGAATCACCAAAAGTATCGCTTCCCGTGGCACCAGAGAGAATATATGCACCTGCCGCACTGAACGTGCTGTGGCCCGACACATACTCAGGAAATGCTGGAGTTTTGATATAGGTCTGCCACAAACTGCCATCAAATGTCTGTGTCCCTTTACCAGGACCAGCCCATGCCGTAATCGACTTTCCCGCGTAGAGAGTATGTATGGCACTGATTGGACGGCACGAGTCATAGTAGCGTTTGCACTCCCAGCAGGCAATGCTTGCATCAAAAATCGCGTTGGTGAGCGCGAAGAACAACATGACATTATCGTTGAGCGTTTTGTTGTACTTTTTCGAGACATATTGAGCCAGCACAAACTGAGAAAGCAGATCCCAGTGGCCGGGAGGAGTAACAGATTTTGGACCATCAGCCCAGTACTCCGCAATCACTTTACTGGTATCATCAAGACCGGCACTCAGGCTCAAAGCGGTATCTATCTGTGCGGTAAAGGCCTGTGTTGAGGAAGAGGGAATCGGACCCGAAGGACGGAACTGGTTAGCATTGCTTAATGCAAATGGTTTGACCTTGCCCCAATGAGGAGTAAGGAATTTCTGGGCGCCTAGAGGCTGCCAGTGATCAAGATTCCCAAGCGTGGGAGTATACCCTGTGTAATCGGAGTAGGGACCCGAAGACCCGCTCGCATCTCCAAGCTGATTTGAGCCGTCCTGGTGTCGATAGGTCAGGATCGCCTGAGCCGCCACGTTGCCAACTCCCGTGGGCGTACTCGTATCCGTAGAGGTATCGGCAGGATTATAGCCAAGATTGCTCATGACAGCATTGAAGCTGGAGGTCTGCGATGGAAACAGATCTACCAGTGCCCGGTACGCCGCAAAGGAGAGGGCCTGTGTCGCGTTGGCACCATTCTTATCCTTCAGACGACCAGGAATGCCGTTGGGCTGAGTAGGAACTGCGTTTTTGTCGTAGGCTGCCCATGCATCGTATATCGCGGTGTGTACGATGGCGAGTGCGCGTGCTCCGATGGTTGGACCTGTTGCAGTGGCACCAATAGCCTGAAGCGCGGCATTGTTCCACTGAATCACTGGATTGACGCCTGGAACTGAGGCGAGTTTATCTGCGAAGGTCAATCCTCTCTCTAGCCCGAAGAATGTGCCAACACCCGCCGTGACGACCGCAACTCCCAGACCCGTTTTCAGGATGGTGCGTCTACTCACATGCTTTCCTGATACCATCGTGAGATTCTGCGTCTCATTCAACTCATTGTTTAAGGCCATATGGCTTTGATACTCCCCTGTTTTCATCAATTTCTCCTCTTTGAGAATTCATCCGTAAATATTTACCTCGAAAAGAATTCTCATTTCGTCCACTGTAAAAATAGAAATTGTCATAAGTGTCCCTGTAAAATGTACTAATTTAGTAGAACTACAGGCCTGTCACCAAAGAAATAAGGACATCAGGTGAATATATTGAATCACTTCGATATAAAAGACGCTTAAGTCACCTTTTTGTCACACAAGCGAACGACACTATCTTATGTAACGGATAGTTTAAAAAAAGTAACAGTGAAGTTGACATTATACGGCTATTTTGACTATTTAAAATATAAAACAGCTCTTTTTAGTGGTTCTACTACAAAGTATTTCTATAAATAAACTGTGCTTTTACGGAGGGAGTTCTTCAAACATGCACTGTCTAAAAAAATGCACTCTCTGAAATGAATATTCACCCATCTGTGTCGCATATGATGTAAAATAAATAGACATTCCATTTGACATTTACGGTACTCTATAGAATACCTTTACTACAAGCAGGAAATGAAATAGGCATTAATAAAGACGAGAAATGAGGAGTTATGGTACAGACACAGTACGATATGACAGTCATTGGCGGTGGCTCCGGTGGACTTACAGCGGCGCGTATCTCTGCATCGTTGGGTGCAAATGTTCTGCTTATAGATAAAGAAAAATTGGGTGGAGATTGTCTGCACCATGGATGTGTGCCGAGTAAAAGTCTGATTCACGTTGCTCGCCTCGTGCAGCAGGCGCGCGCGACAATGCATTTTGGTCTGACGCCAGTGGGCTGGGACGTTGATATGGCAAAAGTCAGCACCTATATTCAGGGCGTTATTGAGCGCGTTGGAAAAGCTGAAGATGTCTATGTCGAGAACGTGACGGTCAAATTTGGTCAAGTCGGCTTCAAATCTTCTACACAACTGCTCTTGAATGGAGAAATTGTTACCAGCCGTAACACACTTATCGCCACAGGTTCGCGCCCGACCATTCCAAACATCGAAGGATTGGAGGAAGTCGGCTATTATACGAATAATGATCTCTTCGATCTGGAACATTTGCCTGCCTCTTTGCTCGTGATCGGCGGCGGCCCTGTCGGAGTGGAGATGAGCCAGGCGTTCGCACGTTTAGGTTCTCAGGTAACGCTCCTCACGCGCGCCCAACGCATCTTGCCGAGAGAAGACCTTGATGCCTCTACAACACTTGCGCATGTACTTATATCGGAAGGCGTTGCGCTTATTCCAGAGGCTACACCGCTCAAAGTAGAGCGCATTGGCAACAAAAAAGCAGTAACAGTACAGTGCGGAGAAGAACGGCAGACAATCGTGACCGATGCGTTGTTACTTGCAGTGGGACGCCAACCCAACGTAGAGGGTTTGAGTTTAGATGCCGCTAATATTCTCTATGACAACACAGGCATCAAGGTGAATGAGCACTTACAAACCTCGGCACCCAACATATACGCTATTGGTGATGTCATTGGCGGCTATCTTTTTACACATGTCGCTGCGTACCAGGCAGGAGTGGCCATTCGTAACGCGTTAGTTCCTGTTGGCAAGAAAAAAGTGGATTATCGAGTTGTGCCGTGGTGTACCTTCACAGAGCCGGAAGTTGCACACGTCGGGCTAACGCACGAAGAAGCTAAAAGGCAGCACAAACACCTGCGCATCGCAATGTTTCCCTTTGCCGAAGTTGACCGTGCTCAAACCGAGAATCAGGCAACAGGCTTCATCAAGCTTATCCTTGCTGGAAAAAAAGAGGAAATTGTTGGCGCGCATATCGTTGGCATGCATGCCGGTGAACTGCTAGGAGAGATGACGCTTGCTATACAACATCACATGACGATTGATGATATCTATACCACCACTCATGCCTATCCCACTATGGCAACCGGCCTTCAGCAAGCCGCATTTGAGGCATACCTTCACGGTGAGGGAGCCGCAAATAACCGCAAAGTAATACGTACGTTGCTCAACCTGCGCGGCTAGATAGAATAGAAAGTGTTGCCAGTGTGACACACTCTCTACTCATTGACAGCATGAAAAACGAGATATGTCCCAACTTTTGTCAAGTAGTAGTAATTCTGCTTGTATAAAATTGTGTTTGTATGTGCTTTTGGGGTAAAATAGAATATACACAAAAATTTATGTGAAATAAGTGAGGCATAGGTGACGGATAGTCTGCCCCAGCAACCATCAACCGAAGAAGAATTGCAAAACAGTATTGTCCCATATAAAGATATAGACCTGACGAATGTGCGCGAACTGCGCAATTTGTTGTATACACATAATATGCGTCCAAATAAAGGTTTTGGGCAAAATTTTTTGATTGACCGTTCCGTTCTGATGAATATTGTCGACGCGGCTGAGATTGACGCGAACGACGAAATTCTGGAGGTTGGCGCGGGTACAGGAGTTTTGACGCGCGAGTTAGCGCAACGTGCGCGGCGCGTCGTCGCGGTCGAGCTAGAACGCGACATGCTGGCGTTGCTTACCAAGACAACGAGCTTTTATAGCAATGTTGAATTGATAGCTCGCAACCTACTCTTCCTGAATCCCGTAGATGTTTTTGGGCAGTCAACATATAAGCTCGTGGCGAATCTGCCCTATTACATTACAGCACCCACGTTTCGTCACTTTCTGGAAAGCGCGAACCCACCGCGTACACTGGTGGTCATGGTGCAGCAAGAGGTGGCGCAGCGTATTGTCGCGCAACCAGGGGACCTGAGCGTGCTGGCAATTAGTATTCAATTCTACGGGAAGCCGCGTATCATGGCGAACGTACCTGCGTCATCATTTTATCCTGCTCCGAAGGTTGATTCTGCAATTCTACGCGTCGATATTCATGCGGATACGCCATTGGCTCCTGCTGAGCGCGATAGTTTCTTTCGCGTGGTGCAGGCGGGGTTCAGCGAGCGGCGCAAGCAGTTGCATAATTCCTTGACACATGGACTACATTATAAGAATGAGATCGTCCTGGCGTGGCTTGCCGAGGCGGGCATTGAGGCAAGTAGGCGCGCCGAAACATTGAGTATCGCGGAATGGTTACAATTATGGCGCGTGACTCCACCGCGCCCGTGATACATTGAATATTGATAGAGGAGCAGGGGTGCCCGTAAGGGGAATGCCTCTCCTATATAGCAACGCGTTGGGAAAACATTCGTATATGGGTGGCGTTCCCCTTGCTCGGTCGCCCTTGCTCCTCTATCAATTTAAGAATAAAGGGTTTTATGGCGGAACAGTTTTGTGATAACTGTGGTTTAGCGAACGCGGAAACGGCCCGC
>CAXTUE010000129.1:0-2559 GCA_964247355.1 uncultured Ktedonobacteraceae bacterium
TTCCCCTTGCGGGCGCCCTGGTATTACACAACAGCTACTCAAACGTGGGCAGGTACTGCCGTTCGGCTTCCCACATCTCATCGAACATCGCGCTGATTTCGGCAGGTGAGCAGACAGCAGCTGTCAAAGGGTCAAGCATCAAGGCGTAACGGGCCGCCTCTTTATCGTGTTTCAGCAACGCATCGCGCATCAGGGCGTGAACGGACATATGCGTTCGATTCAGGCCAGCAAGCTGCTCTGGTAAGGGTCCGAAGTGGCAGGGTTGCACACCATTCTGATCGACCAGACAGGCCACTTCTACACAGCCATCCGGTAAGTTATCAATTAAGCCTGTGTTGCGTACGTTGCCGTAAATCACGGTTGGGTGATGCAACTCTATGGCCTCGATGATATATGAGCCGTATTCGTGGCTGCGCTGAAGTGGCATGTCACGTGTGCCAACCAGCATTTCGCGAATCGAGGCATCGTTCTGCTCTCTCCATGTGGGCCAGTTGTTCGCGTAAAAGCCGGTCTCGCCCAGATAGCCTGCCCGCATATAGCGTTCGATCAAGTCTGGCCGCTTGCGGAAGTAGGGCACATACTCCGAAAAGTGGCCGCTACTCTCTGTGACAAACGCCCCGAAGTAGCGCATCATCTCGAAGCGAACGGGGTCCTGCTCATAGACCTCGCTGAGCTTGGCGCGTTCTCGCAAGCGGGGATACATGTCCTGGTCGCGATACCGCAGTTCTGTCAACCACGCGTTATGATTGATGCCAGCGCACCGCCATGTCAATTCGTCATAGGGAATATCGAGATAGCCCGCGATTTGTTTTGTCGTTCCCTGCACACTATGGCATAGCCCAACCGTGCGCATCGTTGTCCCAACGAGGGCTACGAGCGTGAGTATCGACATGGGATTGGTATAGTTAAGTACAAGAGCCTGCGGACAGAGTTGCTCCGCGTCGTGCAGAATATCAAGCCACGCCGGACCTGTACGGAGAGCTTTGAAGATACCTCCTGGCCCAATCGTGTCGCCGATACACTGGTTAACGCCGTATTTCATTGGTATATCGAAGTCGTGACGCACATTGGCAAGTCCCGCGACCTCGATAGAATTGATGATGAAATCGCTGCCCGCCATGAGTTTCCGTCGCTCGGTCGAGGCGCGTACACTCCACCGCTTCCCGCTACGAGCGACAAGCTGTTCGGCGACCTGTTGCGCGAGTTCAAGGCGCGTTGCGTCAATATCCACCAGCGCGAAACAACCCTCGTCTAACCCTGGAATCTGCAGGATATCGGTTATAAGTTGACGCGCGAATACGGTGCTGCCTGCACCTAAAAGAGTAATATATGGCATTAGTAATTTCCATCCTTGGCCACCGGCCCGGTAGATGTACGAACAATCAGTTGTGTAGGAATAATGAGTGGCGTTACTTCTTTTGTGCCTTGTATAAGTTCGATAAGCCGTTGTACCGCCCCCTGCCCCATCGCCATCCGGTCTTGCCGTACGGTAGTAAGCGGCGGTGTTGTATATTCGCAGAGTTCAATATCATCGAAGCCAGTGAGCGAAACATCCTCCGGCACTCGCAGACCTTGTTCCGTCAGCGCACGTAGAATACCTATCGCCATGAAATCGCTGCTTGCGACAATCGCTGTAAAGTCGCGCCGCTCATTTAACAAAGCTCTCGTTGCCTGATATGCCTCGTCAACATTCCAACCGGAGTGACGGATGAGTCCCGCGTCCGGTGTAATGCCAATTTGTGCAAGTGCCTGCTGATAGCCTAGCAGACGTTCAAGACCGGCAAGATCATTTGTAGGAGCAGCAAGCATAGCAATTCTTCTGTGGCCAAGAGTGAGTAAATGCCGCGTTGCCTGACATGTACCAGCAATATTGTCTGATTTGACATACGTCGCATGGTTTCCCTGTCCCATCTTATCAATAAAAACGGTTGGGAGAGAGGCAGCAATCAACGTCTGCAAATAGTCGTCCGTCGCATGAAGCATAATACACCCCGCAACATGTCGCGTTTGCAACGTCCTCAGGTATGTCTGTGGAGATTTCTCCTGTGTGTGCGACGGCAACAATACATCATAACCGGCTGTAATCGCGGCTTGCTCAATATGTTCAAGCACATGCAGGTAAAAATATTGTGATGTCCGTCCAAAATGCGATAGGGGCAAATTCTCGGTTCTCGCAAAGATATTCATGGCTAGCACACGTGCATGCTGTCGAACAAGGTTTTGCGCGACCACGTTCGGCTCGTATTCAAGTGTAGCGATTGCGGCACGCACTCGTGCATATGTGTCTGGACTTACATGCGCTGAGCCATTGAGTATACGTGATACGGTTGCGCGCGACACACCTGCTAGTTGAGCAACCTCTTCACTCGTTGCCATATGTCACCTTTCTACCATTGAACAGTGAGGGCATATTTGCTTTCTTGCAGTAGTATTACCTCACAACAGAAGGGCTTGTCAAGTGTACGCGTGTTCATCAGGGCCTTTTGGTTTCTCCAAATTGCATCTTTCGTAGGGACGGCATTCATCACGTCCGCCGTGCCGCCTTGTATGAATATATCT
>CAXTUE010000129.1:2569-10400 GCA_964247355.1 uncultured Ktedonobacteraceae bacterium
GCGGCTTATTTTTTTATTGCCGTCCCTACCATGCGTTAAGAGTCTATTGTGTAAACCAAAAAGCCCTGGCGTGTTCATCGTTCGCCTTGACAAGTAGTGAAACGCAAGGTATGATTTTCTCAAGAATATGTACACGTGTTCATAACGATGTTAAACAATGTGAGATGAAGTTAGAGTAGAACGTACATTGTATATCTGGTTACGAATGTAAGAGGCATAGAGCAGTGCCGCCACTTGTTTGTCTCAATCATTCGCTACTTGCTTGCACTCTGTCAGTGCGTGTTATTTGTCCGTTGAAGGAGAAATCGAATGACAATGGATTTGCGCGATCCTTTTAACCGTCGTGAATTTTTGAAACGAGCCGCAGCTTTAGGCTTGAGTGCATCGAGTGCAATGGCACTACTTGAGGCATGTGGTGGGCAATCATCTTCCTCGTCATCATCCGGCGGCAAGACTACTGTTAACCTGTATCATACCATTCCCGCCGCCACAGAAACCTACTGGAAGCAGGAGTTGCTTCCCGCGTTCACGAAAAAGTATCCGAACCTGAATCTGGTCACGTATCAGCTCGGTGTCGAGGACCCCAAGGTGATCCGTACCAAGATTAAAGCCGGAGGCGACACCGCGCCGGATATGGCATGGCTGGAAAGTGGCGAGACGGGAACCTACGTTGGTGCTAGCTTGTTGCCTGATGTCGATGGCTGGTTAAACTCACATGCCAGCGTCAAGAGCAACATCTTTCCCTCTCTCATTAAGCTTTCATCCTTCCAGGGCAAAGTCTGGAGCTTCCCGTGGATGACCAACAACACCGCCATGCAAATCAACCTTGATGCCTTCGAGAAGGCGGGCGTTCCCATTCCCTCTCAGGACCCTACCAAGACCTGGACCTGGGACCAGTTCGCCGATGCCTGTAAGAAGATTTCGCAGAAAGCGGGCATGAAGGGCTTCTTGATGAACAACGGCGGTGCTGGTTGGGATGCGTGGCTCTTCCATGCATGGCTAGGCACGAATGGTGGTACCTTCCTTGCCGACAATGGCGATCCAAGCTTCAATAATGCTGCCGGTGCGGAGACCCTGACCTACCTGCAAAATCTTGTCAAGGATGGTGCCGTTGCTTTCTCAGACCCAGGCAAGGGCTATGATCCTAGTGGCTGGTATAACGGCAAGGCGGCTATCATGGCCAATGGTCCCTGGAACTTCCCCGATCTTGTCAAGTTCAATAAATTTAAGTTTACCGTCGTTCCCTATCCTGTCAACAAGCAGCCTGCCGCTAATACAGGTGGCGACCAGTTGTTTGTTTTCAACAACAACCAGGATAAGGTCAACTACTCGTTCAACTATGCCGAGTACATGCTTTCCGACGACTTCCAGATTAAGTTCAACCTCCAATCAGGAAATTTGCCGGTCACGCAAAGTGCCACACAGAGTACACAGTATCAGGACCACCTCAAGCAGTATCCATTCTTGAATGGCTGGGTCAATGGCGTCCCCTATGGTGTCGCTCGCTCAAGTCTGCCACAGTCAACTGATGCACAGACTGCGTTCGGACAGAAAGCGTGGGACCCGATCATTCTCCAGAAGGCCAACGTTCAACAGAGTCTGGCGAACGCCGCCAGTGCAGTGAGCGCGCTCAAACAGTAATTCGCAAATATCCTCTTGCCATGTATCAGCTTTGTGGTACATGGCAAGAGGATATCCAAACGCTTCCTTTTACACAACATTGTATTTCTACCACACATGGAAAAGTTTTCATGAGGAGGCTCTCATGCAGCAAGTACAGGCACAGACACAGGCCAGTACAAAGGTAGTGAGTAAACAGCAGCGCGTCGCGAAGGATATTCTACAGCAGGTACAGGCGTTTTCTTTTACCGTGCCTGCTTTGGTGCTGCTTGCTATCTTCTTGCTCTATCCGATTGGCTATGTCATTTACCTCAGTTTCCAACGTTGGAATTTGTTGGGTACGCCTAAATTTATCGGTTTGCAAAACTACAATACCATCCTCTTCCACGACTCATCATTTATACAGTCAATTAGTGCCACTCTCTTCTTTGTTGTACTGGCGGTTCCTACACAAATCGCACTTGGACTGTTCCTGGCCATTTTGCTCGATAGCGAGTTTCGTGGCCGTACCTTCTTTCGTGCCGTTTTCTTTATCCCGCTTGTAATCTCCTTTGTGGCGGCGGGAACTGTCTTTCAGTGGATGTTTGCTACAGGTGCGAACCTCGGTTTCTTTCCACAGTTGCTCGCCAACATCGGTATTCAGTTTCCTGACTGGCAGCACTCCAATGGCGTATGGGCAATGATTGTCGTTGTTATCATGAACACCTGGAAATCTGCTGGCTTCGCGATGATTATCTATCTTGCAGGTTTACAAGGCATCAATCCCGACTACTACGAGGCGGGGTCAATCGACGGCATCGCCAATGCGTGGCAACGGTTCCGCTATATTTCGTGGCCGCTTCTCGTGCCAACGACGACGCTGCTTGTTATCACTAACACGATTGGCAGTTTCCAGGCATTTGTGCCCTTCTACGTCATGACCAATGGCGGTCCAACGGGTGCCACTACATCGATCATTTTCTACATTTACAACAACTTCGCGAACCGCACAGGTATTGCAACGGCGGCGGCAACCATCTTCCTACTTGGCGTTCTGATGATTACGGCGGTGCAACTCTTGATTACACGCCGACAAGAAGCGTACATCTAAAAAGGAGTGTGCAGGTGAGTAAGCAAATCAGCCCGGAAATAAACCGGCAACATCAAACGGGTATCGTTGTCAAGTACGCCGTGTTAATCGTGCTCACGATCATCATCCTCTTTCCATTTTTCTGGATGGTGTTGACCTCGCTCAAAACAAATACTGAGGCAATTACCAATCCCCTTGCATTGTTTCCAGCCATTCCTCAATGGGGCAACTATCCTGATGTCGCGACAGTATTGAACTATGGACGCGAAACGTTCAATTCGCTCGTCATGTCGCTCGGCGTCACACTTGGGCAAATCATTCTTTCGGCCCTTGCAGGCTATGCCTTCGCGCGCTTGCCCTTCTTCGGACGCGACGCGCTCTTTGTGATCATTCTGGCCACGCTTATTATCCCGTTCGAGATTCTATTTGTGCCCCTGTACCTGATGCTGGCTGGTTGGGGTGGCTGGCTCAACACATTCTGGGCCTTGATTATCCCCAGTTTGGCCAGTCCGTTTGCCATCTTCGTGTTTCGCCAGTTCTTTATCACAATCCCAAAAGAACTGGATGAGGCGGCAAGAATTGATGGCGCGGGCTACTACCGTATCTTCTGGATGGTGATGTTGCCACTTGCAGGTCCCGCTATCGCCACGGTCTTTATTCTAACCTTCCTGGCACAGTGGAGCGACTTGCTCAAACCACTTGTCTTCACATCGTCCCCTGATATGTACACGCTACAACAGGGCTTGACGATCAACCTGAGCCGTGGCGCGAACCTCGTGCCCAACATTGCAACACTCATGGCTGGCGTCGTGCTTGCCAGCATTGTGCCTGTCGTGATGTTCCTGCTCGGACAACGCTACTTCATACGGAGCGTTGCCTCAAGTGGTATTAAAGGCTAGTGGTATACAATCAACGAAAACAAGGCACCCGCAGGGTGCCTTGTTTTCGTTGATTGTGATTGAGTTAAACCGCGTTTATCTCCACATCAGCCATGACCTCGACTGGTGCGGCGGGTGCGCGAATGTCGATATCTAATTTACCGTTGGATGCACTGACATGCACCTCGCCGTTCTCTGGAATATCGGCGAGCAGAATACGCATACTCAGTGGTACCGTTAAAAGCTTCTCGATCACGCGACGCAGTGGACGCGCCCCCTGTGTCTCGCTGAAGCCCTCTTTGCATAACAGGTCTATCGCGCTCTCCTCGGTTCGTAGCGTCAAGCCTTGTTCTAGCAGTCGTGCCGCCAGTTCATTCATTTGCAAGCGCGTAATGGCGTGTGCCTGCTCCTGCTCCAGTGGATGGAAGATAACCACCTCGTCGATACGGTTGAGGAACTCCGGTCGGAACGTCTGCCGGAGACGTTCCAGCAAGCGGTCTCGTTGCATCTCTTCGGCATTCCCCTTGATTGTAGCCCGGAAGCCGTGTGGTATCGAGCGGCCCAGCATATCGGTTCCCACGTTCGAGGTCATGATCCAGATAGCATGTTGCGCGTCAACCGTGTGTCCCTGTGCATCAGTTAAACGGCCCGCGTCAAAGACCTGCAGGAAGAGATCGAATACCTCTGGATGCGCCTTTTCAACCTCGTCAAGCAGCACAACGCAATGTGGTCGCCGCCGCAGCTTGCCCGTAAGCTGCCCCTCTTGATCGTAGCCTACGTAGCCGGGGGGAGAGCCAATCATACGCGAAACGGCATGTTTCTCCATGTACTCAGACATGTCGACACGAATCAGGTGCTCCGGTGAGCCAAATACCTCCGATGCCAATGCGCGCGCAAGTTCCGTCTTGCCAACGCCTGTTGGTCCCAGGAACAGAAAGACGCCAGCCGGACGATTGTGGGGCTTCAGACCGGCACGTGCCACCTGAATAGCCTGACTGACACGCTTGACCGCCTCGTTCTGCCCGATTACTCGGGTCTCCAGACGTGCTTCAAGGCTCAACAAGCGGTCCCGTTCCTCGCGTCCAGGCGCACGAACCGGAATGCCAGTACGCGCAGAGATAATTTCAGCAATCATGCCAGCCGTGATAATTGGAGAGACTGGCTCGTCGGCCTCCTCAAATTCTTGCTCGTCCTGCTCGTCGACCTCCTCTTGCTCTAGCGAAAAAACGCGGGCCTGTGAGCATGCCTCGTCGAGTACGCTACACGCTTTGTCTGGTAAGCGCATATTGGGCAGGTATTGTACCGATAGATGCACTGAGGCATCTAGTGCTTCATCGGTAATCGTGGCATGATGATGTTGCTCATAGAGATCGCGCATACCATAGAGAATGGCTAACGCCTCTTCAGTGGTTGGCTCCTCGATCTGAATAGGACGCAGGCGACGCTCCATCGCGGCATCCTTTTCAATCGTACGATACTCCTGGGGTGTTGTAGCGTAAGCGTCCACCGGCCAGTGCGGGTTTGAGAATACCGGCAGCGTCAATGCTGCCATCTGCCGCACGGCCTGTCCCAATCAGCAGGTGCATCTCGTCAATGAAGAGAATGATGTTGCCGCTACCCTCGGCCTCTTCTAAGACCTTGAGCAGGCGTTCCTCGAACTCGCCACGATACTTAGTACCGGCGACAAGCGAGCTTGCGGAAAGCTCAATGATACGCTTGCCGCGTAGCTCTTGTGGGACCTTGCCATCAATGATGCGTTGTGCCAGACCGCCAACGATAGTCGTTTTACCCACACCGGAGTCGCCGATCAAAATAGGATTGTTGCGGTCCTTGAGCATCATCGTCTGCATAAGCTGGCGAATCTCTTTATCACGTCCAATCAACGGCGTCAACAGCTTATCGGCGGCTTGCTTGGTCAGGTCACGCCCTAAGCGCTCTAACACTGATGCCCCGCCTTTGGTCCCACCATCTAAATTCAGTCCCCCCGGCATATCTACAGGTGCTGGTTCGGGCGAGGGATTAGCCGATGGCACAAGTTCGAGTAACGCACGAGCATTGCTTGTCAGGATGAGATCAATGAGTTGTGCTGGATTAATGCCCAATTTCGTAAGTAATTCATGCGTCACGCCATCGCCCTCGCTCAACACGGCCTGGGCTATCGCTCGCTCATCTACTGCGGAGGAGCCAGCACCTGTCGCGTTACGCTCTGCTGTCAGCAGTATCTCTTTACAGCGACGTGTTGGCAGAATTGGTGTGTCGCTTGTGGCTTTGCCGGAGCCGAGCGCGAGGCGGATAACGTCGCGCACCTGTTTGGAAGAGAAACCGAGGCTACGCAGCGCATCTTGCGTACAACCGCCATCAAGCTTTGTTAAGGCGATGAAGAGATGTGGTGTGCCGAGATAATCCTTGTGCATGCGCCTCGCTTCGCCCAGTGCAAGCTCTAGCACTGCACGGAGGAAACGGCGGTCGGGCGAGTTCCCGGAGGGAAAGATTGGTGCCATGATCTGGCTATCCTCAAGTGCCTCGATGCGTGGCTCAGCGTTGCGCTCCTTGTTGGCAAGCGAGCCGGTCACGAGACGTTGCGTTGGATCGCCATACAACACGAAACTCATCCATGCCGTATCGTCGGGATGTTGTTGCATCATCGCCACACGTGTCCGGCGCAATGCTTCGCCCAACATGACACCGTCGCCGATGTCTTGATAAAATAATGTAGCAAATTCGCGCGTCCGCAAGGCACTCACGGGCCAGCGTAACGCTAGCACAGAACCTGCGCCTGCATGTAGCAGGCTTGTGGCCACGCGCTCCATCGTCTCATCGCGTTCCTGCTGGTTAGGTAGCCCGTGTCCATTGCGGTTCGGGCGCTCATCCTCGTGATAACTCAGAAAAATAAGTGGGCGTTTGGGCAATGACGAAAAAAGTTGCTCAATCGCTCCGCCGTCCAAGCGTGAGTTACCAGCCAGTGCCAGCACAGACTCGCCGTTGGCTTGCGTAAGTGGAAATGGACCAGCATAGTGCAGCACGTGTGGATTGTCCGCGCTGAGACGCATGCGCATCTCTAGCTGGTTAGCTTGCTGTCTATAAAGAATGATACGCGTGATCGACTCAGGCAACGTTGTACACAGCGTCGCCACCTCTTCCTCCGCACTACTGCGCTCCCCTGTAGGATTGACGAGAAAGAGCACCGAAAGCCCCTGTGTCTCGCGCCGTCCCAGTTTACGTGCCGGTCGCTCTGGCAAGGACGTGTGATGGAGCATATCATGACTCCCCTGCGCAACTCGTCCAATACTAATATATTGTGCGATATAACGACCCTGCTTCGATTGTGCGTCAAAGAGCAGCTCCCAGGGAATCTCCGGTGTGTTCGTGCTGAGCACGAGTGCTGTATCTAAACGTCTCAATATCTCTTGTATTTGTGGAGGTAAGAGGTTCTCAAAAAGAAAACGCCCAAGTGTAACCAGCGTGTCATTGACCGCACCCAGTTTAACTGTCTGGCGTTTGGCCTCCGACTGCGCCAGCGTGTGCATCGACTGTACCGCCGCTTGCAGGTTGCGTCGCAACCGTTCACGCAGCTCGTTTGTAAGCTCAGTAGTATAATCCTTACCTATGGAAGTAGGACTATCGGGAAGATCAAGTCGAAAACGGTACATGGTGTCGGTACGCGTAATATTTAGTAAAGCTGGTTGTTCCATAGATAGTTTCTCTTCTACAATCTTCCCACAACATCACATGCCCATGCAGCATCGATGATTTCCTACAAAAACAATAAACTTTTATCTTCATGTAAATGCAAACACAGCATTTTACATTAAATCTGCTGATAGATGTATATAGCAAAATTAGTATACGTGTCAATGGATATGCGTGTCAATAGTTGTGTTGCTTCTATAATTTTGGCTGCACGTAACAACTTGTACGTGCTCCATCTTCCGCGTTTGGCGCCACTAGCGAGAATGTCTGATCGCTACTAAGCACAGTATGAAAGTACTTGCCCGCCGTCTTGAGTGCGTTACAATTCCCCGGTGTCGGTAAAATTGTTACATCCATGTCGGCATAGGTACCAGACTGCCGCTGTACCAAAAGATTATAGGCATCATGTCCCGTTGGAGGAACATACCATGAAAGTTCCAATGTTGCATCACAGTTCTTTGGAATGAGGACCCAGCCAGCATACATACTGCGTTGCGCCTCGTCACTCACCATATTTGTCGGAGGACCCTCTTGATTCAACGGGTGATTTTTCAGATTGTATGGATCGTTATTG
>CAXTUE010000130.1:0-6324 GCA_964247355.1 uncultured Ktedonobacteraceae bacterium
TGAGCGAAAATATTCAAGGTGGAACCGATGTTGTAGGCTTTACAGGCTCCTATAGTTGCACTGAATTGAATACGCATCTGACGTATGGAGACTCCATAGATTTCATGACAACGGGACCTGATGGCAACATCTGGGTTGCTGAGTCTCAATATAATGCGAATACAGGCTATATTGCGAAAATCACGCCATACGGTGCTGTAACCGAGTATCCCGTGCCTACTGCAAATGGTAATCCAGAGGGTATTACTTCGGGGCCTGATGGCAATATATGGTTCACCGAGCTTAATGGCAACAAGATTGCCAAAATCACGCCAGCAGGAGTCATTACCGAGTATCCTCTTCCATCTGGGAGCAATAGACCGGAAGGCATTGTGCTGGGACCCGACGGTAACTTGTGGTTTGGCGAAGACAACTACAACGCCGCTAACCAGAATTACGCAGGCAAAGTAGCAAAGATTACCCCCACAGGAGTCATCACTGAGTATCCACTTCCTGGCTCCCCAACTTCAGGAGGTGATTTCTACGGTATAACTGCAGGGCCTGATGGTAACGTATGGTTCACTGAGTATAACAGCAACAAGATTGGCAAAATCACGCCAGCAGGAGTCGTCACTGAATACGCTGTTCCCACTGGGACTCACGAGTTAGATGACATCACGGCGGGACCTGATGGCAATCTATGGTTCACAGAGTATCACAGCGACAAGATCGCGAAAATCACGCCAGCAGGAGTCATCACCGAATTTAGTCAAGGCATCACTTCAGGAAGTGGCCCTTATATGATTAGAAAGGGTCCCGATAACAATTTGTGGTTCACTGAAGACGATTCGACCAGGATTGGCGTCATCACGCCAGCAGGAGTCGTGACGGAACTGAACGTGGCAGCTAATAACCCTGATCCTGCAGCTATTACAGTAGGGCCGGACAACAACATCTGGTTCTCTGACTATAACACTGGAAACATTGGTTATTGCGCCATTGCGTCCTAAATTCTGTTGAGGGGAGCAGGTGACACAAGCCACTTGCTCCTCAATACAACGCTATCACATTGTATCCTTAGTTCGATAAAACATTTTGTAAAGGTGGATAAGTTGAAGAGGTCTGTTTTCTTTGGAGAAATGCTGGGTGTAACACGTTCGCGAGTTGCTATTGGCCTCAGCTTCGTGTTACTAGTACTACTTGGGTGTGGCTTTTTCCTCTCTAGTTTAGTAGCAAAACATCAAGCTGTACATGCAGCTAAACCTGCTGGTGCAGCATTGAGCAAAACGTGGTACTTCGCCGAAGGGCGTGTCGGTGGCGGCTTTCGTGAGTTTATCACGATAGGCAATCCTGACCCAACTACCGATTGTACCGCACAAATTTCATATTTGCCTGAAGGAGATATCACTGACGCCCAGGCGAAAAAGCATATGGCGGCACGCAAACCTCTGGATGTGAAAACCGTGACCATCGCTCACGCCAGTCGCTATACTGCCTCGGTGAATCAGGATGTGCAGATTCCTGAACAGCAGCAGCCTGGAACGTTGCTCTCGGCGGTCGTCACAATTCCCGCAACCTCCGGGTGCGCAGGAGTTGTGGTCGAGCGTCCCATGTACTTCAATTATCATGGCGTGACGAGCGGAAGTGATGTGCTTGGTACAACAACGTTAGCACAAAACTTCTTTCTCGCTGACGTGCCAACACAGGCTGGCACATCGTCCTTCGAGACTTCGTACATCACTGTGTTGAATCCCTCCACTGTGACCAACGCATCCATAACTGTTACATATGCAGCAGCAGGAAGCATAGTGAGCGTCCAAACACTATATATTGCTCCGGGGGCGCGTGGCACGATCTACCCAGGCACCCTGCCTTTCGCGCACGTCTCAGCATCAATCACTTCCAACACACCAGTGGCCGTTGAGCGTTCAACATATATGCAGAATATGAAGGAAGGTAATGCAAGCGTTGTGTCAAGCGCAGCTTCCGTTATTCCTGCACAAACACTGTCGAATCATTGGCTCTTTGCGGAGGGCTACACTGGGGGTCAGTACCAGGAAAATCTCGTTCTTTCTAACTTGAGTGGTACAGCTACCACTGCTACGATTACGTTAGAATATCAGAATGGGCATCATCAGGCCGTAACTGTTCCCGTGCCTGCACTCTCGCTTGTTGTTAAAGACATCAATGCACTCAATACGACTCCGACTGGCACATGCGACGTAACCCCCTGCGTTACAACGCCGGAAGTCTCGGCAGACGTTACATCGCAAGATGCTACTCTGGTTGTAGAGCGTCAGATGTTTTTCCGCTACACACATACACTTCCAAATACAAGCATCAATGTTACGACAACAGGCGGAACTGATGTGACAGGTGGCTTAATTGCTGCGACCGATGTTGCCCAGTTTGCGGAAGGCTACACTAATGCAGGTTATAACGAGTGGATCACGCTGCAAAATCCAAACGCGACCACAGAGACACTCGCATTAACTGTAGTTAACGAATATGGACGCGTTTATACGGAGAACATTGTCGTTACTCCAAAAACCCGTCAAACAGTCGATATCACCGATGTGGTTCGTCGCAACATGCTGCATGCTGGTGATGACTTCCGTGCCTATCAAGTGTCGGCGTCAGTACATGTAACATCGGTCGGCGATACCTTTGTTACCGAGCGTCCCATGTACTTCAACACTCGGCAAAACAACCAGGGTGGCACAGATGTAGTCGGTTTCACTGGCATCACGTCAACGTTACCTACCAACGCCATCACGAACTTCCCAACGCTTACTGCTAACAACGCGCCTTTTAAAATCGCAAAAGGTGCTGATGGCAATCTGTGGTTTACCGAGCAAAACGCGAGCAAAATTGGTGTCATCACACCTACTGGTCTTATGATCGCGGAGTATCCAACTCCCACTGCAAACAGCCACCCCAATGGTATCACGGCGGGACCTGATGGTAATATGTGGTTTGTTGAAGAGACCGCAAATAAGATTGCCTCTATCACGCCATCTGGTGTGATTACCGAGTACTCCACGGGACTCACTGACGCAAGCGGACCATTTGGGATTACGGCGGGACCTGATGGCAACATATGGTTTACTGAGCAGAGCGCGAACAAGATTGGCAAGATAACTCCGGCAGGCGTCATCACCGAGTACTCAACTGGCCTTTCGGCTTCAAGCATTCCTGTTGGGATCACAGCGGGACCTGATGGCAACCTGTGGTTTACTGAACTGACAGGAAATAAGATCGGAAAAATTACTCTGACAGGAGTCATCACTGAGTACACGGCTGGCCTTCCCTCCTCTAGCCAACCTCTCGGTATCACAGTGGGACCAGACGGCAATATATGGTTTACGGAATTTGCTGCTAATGCGATTGGACGTATAGTTGTAGGTGGTTCTACTCCTTCGGTAATACCAACGGATACACCGACATTGACACCAACAAATACACCGACGCCGACGCCAACGCCATGTCCACCTAGCAACCCAAGTTGCACTTGATATGAAAAGAGGATTTGCATCTACATTATTAAATAAAACTAAGCCGTAACGGTTTAGAGAAAGCATTTCCTCAACGAAATACCGTATCAGTCTTCTGCGACGGTATTTCGTTGAGGAATTTTGTGTATGTCTTTCCACCACTTGACTGTGGTACAGGTATACCGTATAGTGTACGTACAAACGAAAATTATACTTAGAACGAGCGGAGTAGAGAAATACAGTCTGCCAGCGAATGAAGGCCATCGGGTGCAAGCCTTCTACAGATCTGCTTCTCGAACGTGGCTCGGAAGTCGAACAACTGAGGCGAGTGCGCAATAAGTTGTTCCGGTATAGTCCGTTATCGCTAGTTTGAGGATATCCAGCTCATAATACTGGTTGGGGAGTTGGATATCGAATCAAGGTGGTACCACGAGCAACACGAATAACACTGCCCTCGTCCTTGCGAGGTGGCAGTGTTTTTTAGTACAGAAAGGTACTATCGCTATGTTACCCAACCGTTACAACTTCTCCAAAACAGAGCCAGAGCTTGCGCGCTTCTGGTCCGAAAACAATCCCTATCGCTTCGACCCCAGTGGCTCCGGGCCAATCTACACGATTGATACTCCGCCCGCTACCGTCTCCGGTGCGCTGCATATCGGTCACTGCTACTCCTACACGCACACGGACGTTATCGCACGTTTTCAACGTATGCGCGGCAAACGTGTTCTCTATCCAATGGGCTTTGACGACAATGGCCTTCCCACCGAACGCTTTGTCGAGAAGACGATGCAGCGCAAGGCAACCACTATGGACCCTCACGAGTTTATTGAGCGTTGCCTGGAACTGACCGCACAGACTGAGGACCAATTTGAAACGCTCTGGCGTCGACTGGGTTTAAGCGTTGACTGGCACCATCGCTACTCAACGCTCTCGCCAGTGGCACAACGCGTTTCGCAGGCATCGTTTATCCAACTCTACCAGAGAGGCCGGGCCTATACACAAACCGCGCCAACGCTCTGGTGTTCAGAATGCCAGACCGCTATCGCGCAGGCCGAGGTCGACGATACCCTCCTGCCAACACAATTTTCGACAATCGCATTTCGTGCGCATGATGGCAACACTTTGCCTATAGCCACAACACGTCCAGAACTTTTACCCGCTTGTGTCGCTGTCTTCGTTCACCTGGAGGATGCGCGCTATGCACATCTTGTTGGTACAATGGCGACAATCGAAAGTTCGGCATTCTCGCAACAGCCGCGCATCGAGGTTCCCATCCTCACAGACGAGCAAGTAGACCCAACAAAGGGCACTGGTGCTGTGATGTGCTGTACCTTTGGCGATTCCACTGATGTTCGTTGGTGGCGTACTT
The DNA here is from genome assembly GCA_964247355.1 of uncultured Ktedonobacteraceae bacterium. Classification (GTDB taxonomy): domain Bacteria; phylum Chloroflexota; class Ktedonobacteria; order Ktedonobacterales; family Ktedonobacteraceae; genus JBBQVS01. The sequence continues at coordinate 4,843 of CAXTUE010000130.1, forward strand.
CCGATTTGCCTCTACGAGCAGCTATTGGACGAAATGGACGTATGACCGCGCTTGCCGGTTCCTTTGCTGGCCTCTCCATTCTCGAAGCCAGAAAACGTATGCTGCACCATCTCGCGGAAACCGGACGAATTCTACGGCAGGAGACGATAGAGCATAACGTCGGCACTCACGAACGTTGCGGGACGCCCGTTGAGTATCTGCAAACGCGTCAATGGTTTATTCGCGTACTTGACCAGAAAGAACGGTTTCTCGAAGCGGGACGCAGGATTACGTGGCAACCAGAATACATGCGTACCCGCTATGAGCATTGGGTCGAGCATTTACAATGGGATTGGTGCATCTCGCGTCAACGCTTTCTAGGCGTCCCGTTTCCAGCATGGACATGCACCTCATGTGGAGAACTGCAGCTGGCGACTCTCGACCAACTGCCTCTTGATCCAAGACGTGTTCAACCAGCACAAGCCTGTTCATGTGGTTCAACTCATTTCGAGCCGGAACCTGATGTCATGGACACATGGGCAACCTCATCTTGCACACCGCTTATCATCAGTCACTGGCCTGGTGATAAGGCATGGTTCGCGGAACACTTTCCCGCGAGTTTGCGTCCACAGGCGCACGACATCATTCGTACATGGGCATTTTATTCAATCGTAAAGTCCCTTTACCACACAAACGAGGTTCCCTGGAAAACAATCATGATTTCTGGTCACGCCTTGTCATCTGCGCGTAACAAAATTTCTAAATCAAAGGCGCATAAAGAGGTTGGCCCAATGGAACTCATCGAGCAAGAGTCAGCCGACGCATTGCGTTATTGGGCAACCTCTGTCAAAACTGGCAACGATACACCGTTTACAACTGAAACGATTGCCAATGGGCGTCGTCTCGTCACCAAACTATGGAATGCCAGTCGCTTCGCCGGGTCGCGGCTCATCGGATTTACGAGCAAAGACACTATTCCAGCAACACTCTTGCCGACAGACCGTTGGTTGCTTTCACGCCTTGCTCGTACCATTGCGTTCGCGACAAACGAACTCGAAGGAGGAGAGTATGCGTCGGCTCGCGCCAGAATAGAACACTTCTTCTGGTCCGACCTGTGCGATAACTACCTGGAACTGGCAAAGGCGCGACTCTATCAAGCGTCAGGACCCGAACACGAAGCCGCGCAATGGACTCTGTATTCTGTCTTGCTGTGTGTACTCAAACTGTTCGCACCCTACATGCCCTATGTTACAGAGAAAATCTATCAAGAGCTATTCCGGGTCCATGAGGGAGTAGTCTCATTGCACTCTACACCATGGCCCGATACATTTGCATCATGGATTGACGAGGACGCAGAGGCGACAGGAAATATCGTGCTCGAAACGCTACGACAAGTCCGGCGCTATAAAGCAGAACACGGTGTCTCTGTCGGCAGCGAAATAGAGTTGTGGCAGATTGATATGAGCCAGCATGCTCCTCGACAAAGGGCAGACATGCAAGCGT
>CAXTUE010000130.1:6351-9497 GCA_964247355.1 uncultured Ktedonobacteraceae bacterium
ATCTGAAAAGTGCTACTCGTGCAAGCGATATCACAATAAGCATGTAGGGGTCTAATTCCATTACACCCGTTTGGCGATTCGCAACGCATGAGGATATGTTGAGACGTTGGATATGTCATTCCAAATGGTCAATTGCCAACACGGGTGTAATAGAATGTATACCCATACAAACATTCAGCTATCACTATTTATGGTATCATGATGGAAAGAGGATGCCAGAAAGGAATTCCTATGTCAGAATCGCGTTACGATGCAGGAATGGAAGTGCGTAAGCAAGTGCTCGGCGGTGAGCATGTGGAGCGCGCACAAGCGCGTATAACTGAGTTCGACGCAGACTTTCAACGCTTCATTACTGAGTACGCATGGGGATCGGTGTGGGCAAGACCAGACCTGGACCAACGTACGCGTAGCCTTGTGACTATCGCGATACTGGCGGCCCTCGGACGTGAAGAACTGGCACTCCACCTACACGCAAGCCAGAACATCGGCGTCGATCCACACGAAATAGCCGAGGTGCTTCTTCATGTAGCCGTCTACGCAGGCGTTCCCGCCGCGAACGCCGCGTTCGCTGTCGCAAAAAAAGAGTTCGATAAGCCTGTACAAGCATCAGAATAGAGCAACGACGCTCAAAGTTAGCAGGAGGGCATATGAACCATACCACAATCGGCGAGATTGTGCGTGGAGACCGCGAGGTGTTTCCACCTTATCTCTATGAAGCATACCAATCCACACGCCGTCGCGCACCCAAACTCGCGCTGATTGAGATACCGCTTACAATCTCAGAATTGACCGGCCCCGGTCCCGTCATTAGCACGATTACACTAGAAGATGCTGACCTGACTCGCAACGCGGGTACTGACGGCGAAGCCATTGGGCAGCGCATTATTGTTACTGGTCAGGTACTCGACGATCAGGGTCAGCCGCTACCCTCTACGCTATTGGAAATCTGGCAAGCCAACGCCGCCGGTCGCTATGTACATCGGCGCGATCAGTGGCCCGGCCCACTCGATCCCAACTTCCTCGGTATTGGTCGTTGCTTAACAAACGAAAATGGAATATATCGCTTTCTCACCATTCGCCCAGGTGCATATCCCTGGAAAAACCACTATAATGCGTGGCGTCCGCTCATATTCATTTCTCTGTGTTTGGCCCATCTATGACTTCGCGTCTCGTGACGCAGATGTATTTCCCCGACGATCCACTCCATAACCTTGACCCTATCTTCGGCGGCGTACCAGAATTTGCTCGTGAACGTTTGATTGCTACCTACGACCATGCCGTGACCGAGCCAGAATGGGCACTTGGCTATCGTTGGGACATTACTGTGCATGGCCCACAGGCTACACCTTTTGAGCAGGTCAAGCTACAAGAGGTGCAATCATGACAACAAATCTCACAAGCTCCCAGACTGTGGGACCATTCTTCTCACCCGCCCTATTGCGGGAAGATGCGCGGCGCAACGTACTTACAAATCAGGAGACGGTCGGTAAGCGCATTCGTATCGAGGGGCGTGTGCTTGATGGCGAGGGTATTCCGGTTCCCGACGCACTGGTCGAAATCTGGCAGGCGAACGCGCATGGTCGCTACAATCATCCCGCCGACCAGGGACCCGCAGCACTCGATACATCCTTCACTGGCTTTGGTCGCTCCGGTACAGATGAAAACGGCATCTACTGGTTCGAGACCGTGAAGCCCGGACCTGTTGCCTTTGATGAAAACCAACTACAAGCAGCACATATCAACGTCACTCTCTTCGCGCGTGGCTTACTCAATCACCTTGTAACACGCATCTATTTTGCAGATGAACCTGCAAATTCAGATGACCCTGTGTTGCAGCGTCTCCCGAAGGAGAGAGTGACAACTTTACTGGCTGTGCCTGAACAGAGCGAGCCAACAATTTATCGACACGACATTGTATTGCAGGGCGAGAACGAAACGGTGTTTTTCAACGTGTGATACCACCGTAGGGACCGCATTCATCACGTCCGTGTCCAGATACCAAGCGGTTAACCCGGAGGTTATGAATGCGGTCCCTACGATGAAAAATTAGAGAAAGTGCCATATGTCGGAGATGATTGACCTCTTCAGCACAGCACACATGTCTGCTATTTTCTCTCAGAAAGCACATGTGCAGGCAATGCTAACATTTGAGACTGCACTTGCCCGTGCAGAAGCTCATACTGGTATCTTTCCGCACGAGATAGCAGGGTGTATAGAGGCCGCTTGTAACGTGGAACACTTTGATGTTGCTGCGCTTTATTGGGAAGCTCTTACTGCTGGCACACCTGCAATTCCGTTAGTTCGTATGCTCACGGCACAGGTCGAGGGCGACGCTCATAAGTTCGTTCACTGGGGCGCAACGAGCCAGGATGCGATTGACACCGCTCTTATGCTGCAAATGCGACAGGGGCTGGACCTGCTCATAGACGGGTTATATGAAGTGTGTACAGCATGTGCAAAATTGGCTGAACAACATCGTCAAACGCTTATGGTTGGACGTACGCTTCTACAACAGGCCGTGCCAATCACCTTTGGACTCAAAGCCGCGCGGTGGTTATCTCTGATACTACGTCAATTATATGCATTGCGTCGACATCGGGAACGAACGTTAGCCGTGCAATTAGGAGGAGCCGCAGGCACACTTGCATCTTTAGGAGAAGACGGTCCCCGCGTTGTCGAACTGCTTGCGGAAGAGCTAGGGCTTCCAGTGCCAGATATTACATGGCATACCGAACGAGATCGTGTCGCTGAAATTGCAACCTCTCTTGGCATAGTTGCAGGCTCGATGTCAAAGATCGCAGGTGATATTGCGCTCCTTGCACAAACAGAGGTTGGCGAAGTCACTGAAGGTGTGCAGGCTGGTAAGGGAGGCTCCTCTGCCATGCCGCAAAAGCATAATCCTGTTGATGCAATTAATGCCCTTGCGTCGTCGCGTCTTGCCCTTGGAGAGGTACCCGTCATTCTATCGGCAATGGGTCAGGAACACGAACGCGCTGTTGGTGGCTGGCAAGCCGAGTGGGTTGCAATCCCTAACCTGTTCCGCTTTACCGCAAGTGCCGTTGAGCACGTTCATCTCGCTGTAAGTGGACTTCACGTTGATATACACTCTATTAATGCAAACTTGAATAGATCGGAGTGCTTAATTA
>CAXTUE010000130.1:9507-10336 GCA_964247355.1 uncultured Ktedonobacteraceae bacterium
GACAATGGCACTCGCTCATCATATAGGAAAAGCTGAAGCCCATACTATTGTCCAGGCAGTTTGCGCGCAAGCTGTAAAAACCGATGTCCATCTCAGACAGGCCGCTCTTGCCGAGACACGTATACGCTCTCTTCTTTCTGAGCAAGAGATTGATGCTGCTCTCAATCCCGCTAACTATTTAGGCAGTACACAGACATTTATTGACCGTAGCCTCGCGGCCTATCGTGAGGTTGAGTCAGCGCGAGGAAAGCCATGAACTATTTTACCTCTTCGGGTGTGCGTCTGGCATATCAAATAGATGGCCCGGAGGACGCCCCCACGCTCGTTTTCATTAACTCGCTGGGTACAAATCTGCATATGTGGGACGTACAAGTCACGCGGCTCAAGCAAAATTTTCGCATCGTACGCTATGATAGCCGTGGTCATGGTGCCTCAGAGGTGTCTGCTAGTCACTACACACTCGAACAACTCGGCCTTGATCTCCTTGCGCTTCTCGATACACTACAGATTCAACAGGCACATATCTGTGGTCTCTCGCTTGGTGGAATTACAGCGTTATGGTTTGCCATGACGTACCCGCAGCGCGTCAACCGTGCGATTTTCGCTAATACTGCGGCACGTATCGGCACAGTAGAAAGCTGGGATGCACGTATCAAAGCCGTCAAAGCTGGGGGTATGCTTGTGATACGCGATGCTGTGCTCGGTCGTTTCCTTAGCGAGAATTTTCGTCAGCAACATCCTGAAACAGCACGGGAAATCGGCACTATGATCGAGGACACGAACCCTGAAGGCTATATTGGGGCATGTCTTGCTCTACGCAATGCAGATC
>CAXTUE010000131.1:0-1752 GCA_964247355.1 uncultured Ktedonobacteraceae bacterium
ACCCAGATGCACGCGTGCGTATGTGGTAAGATACATCCAGTACGAGTCATGATTTGTGGATAGTATTCGTATTGAATAGAGAAAAGAATACGAATATCGGAGAGAAAAGCTTGTTGTAGCACGAAGTAGTGTTTTTGAAGTAGCCGAAAGGAACAAGGACCGTGGGCGAATTAAAACTTCTCATTGATGGGAAACTTGTCGGCAGTAGCACGGGCAAAACGAGTGAGGACATCAGTCCCGCGACTGGCAAGACGATTGCCGAGGTGCCTGAGAGCACGATGGACGATATGAATCGTGCTGTTGCGGCGGCTCGTGCGGCTTTTAATGATGGGCGTTGGTCTGGTCTGACACACGGAGCGCGTTCCTCTATGCTTGAGAAACTCGCCACTCTGGTTGAAGAGCATGCGGGCGAACTTGCTGAAATGGAGTCGCAAGATACCGGTAAGCCAATCAAGCTAGCGCGTGATAGCGATATTCCATTCGCAGCCGACAATTTGCACTTTTTCGCGGGCGCGGCGCGACACCTTGCTGGTACTGCATCCAGCGAGTACACAGGTGGACATACCAGCATCATTCGTCGCGAGCCAGTTGGTGTTGTTGCCTCGGTCGCTCCGTGGAACTATCCCTTCATGATGGCCGCCTGGAAGCTTGGACCGGCCCTTGCTGCTGGCAACACCGTTGTGTTCAAGCCATCGCCCGAAACACCTCTTACCGCCTTACGTCTCGGCGAACTCGCGCTTGAGGCGGGTATACCTGCGGGCGTCCTCAACATTATCACTGACGGGCCAGAAATCGCGCCGAGCCTTGTCAGCCATAAAGATGTCAGCATGGTTTCGATCACAGGTAGCACACGTAGTGGTAAGTACGTGATGCGTGCGGCGGCAGATACGATTAAGCGCGTACACCTTGAGCTTGGTGGCAAGGCTCCCTTTATCGTATATGACGATGCGGACCTGGATGCGGCAACCAGCGGTGCTGTTGTTGGCGGTTATGTCAACTGTGGACAGGACTGCACGGCGGCAACCCGTATCTATGTGCAGGATAGCATCTATGATACCTTCCTACAAACCTTCATGAACAAGGTGAAGCAGATTCGTGTTGGAGATCCCTCAAAGGAAACAACCGATATGGGACCATTGATCTCCGCCCGCCAGCGTAATAGCGTCGAGGCTCACGTTGAGCGCGCGCTTCGTGAAGGTGCTAACATTCTCACAGGTGGCAAGCGGGCCACAATAGCGGGTTTCGAGCAAGGCTTTTTCTTTGAGCCGACCGTGATTGCGGAGGACCGCAACGATGCCGATATCGTCCAAAACGAAGTCTTCGGTCCTGTTCTCCTTGTGAGCCGCTTCAAGACCGAGGAAGAGGCCCTCGCAAAAGCCAATGGTGTTGTCTATGGTCTCGCGGCGTCTGTCTGGACGCGCGACATTTACAAGGCCATGCGAGCCAGCAAGACGTTGCAGTTTGGCACGGTCTGGGTGAACGATCATCTTCCTATCGCCTCTGAAATGCCTCACGGTGGCTACAAAGAGAGCGGTATTGGTAAGGATATGTCGATGTATTCGTTCGACGAATACACGCAGATCAAGCACGTCTTGATCGAACTAAACGGTGAACCCAACAAGAGCTGGCACTACACCATCTTCGGCGATGCACAATAATATTGTCGAGTAGTTTTTTGGAAAAAACGAAAAAAAAAATAAAAAATTTTTTTTGTTTTGGGTACGAGGACAGTATGATACGATCGCACGAGTG
>CAXTUE010000131.1:1762-4576 GCA_964247355.1 uncultured Ktedonobacteraceae bacterium
AAGATATCGTAGAAACTAAAAAAAAAAAAAATCAAAATTTTTAAAATTTTTATACGTTCTCTTGCAAAAACTACTCAAAATTTGCCTCCGACAAGCGTTGACATTGCTTCTGCAACCCTCTATACTAAAGTTGCCAAAAACAGTCACTACGAACTGTTCTCGATTTTTTGCTGGCGAGTCAAGAGGAGGATTTCAAGTTCATGACATATGTGATTACCCAACCCTGTATCGGCGTTAAGGACGCCTCTTGCGTAGATGTTTGTCCTGTTGATTGCATTCATCCATCGCAAGGTGAAGAGGGGTTCGATACGGCGCAGCAGCTCTTTATCAATCCTGACGAGTGCATCGACTGTGGTGCGTGTGAGCCTGCTTGCCCTGTTACCGCTATTTTTGAGGAGTCAGCAGTTCCAGAAGAGTGGAAAAGCTTTATTAAGATAAACGCGGACTTCTTTAAATAAACATAGAGATACATACACTGTACTTATCATCTGCTCCGGTGTGTGCTTATCTCTAAGCAGAGGTGCGCATACACCGCAGAGCTATGTTACTTCCATATCATCTCTTCGTTCTGGATGTTACCCACGACGCCCGCAGAGTATTGAGAATTGTCAAGCGTCACCAATTACTTCTTATGGAGCACACCCCTATGCCAATAACGCGAAGAAAACGCGCCACTCCGCCAGAGCAGCCTGAGAACACTACTACCAATACTGAAACAACCGAAAATGGCAGCGTCACAGCTGCTCAATCGGAAAGCGCATCTGGAGAAGCAGAACAGAGTGCTCAGGCATCTCTCTCTCCTGCCGTACATCAAGCAGAGAGCAATGTTCAGTCACCAGCTCCTATCGAAGCCCAACCTTCCGTACAACAACCTGTAGCATATACTGCAAATGGCGAACGGTCAGTTGCGGAGAGAACGAGTGGAGAGCGCACGGAGGCAACATCAATTGAGAGTGGTCGTCGTACTGCTCGTGGAGAGCTATTTCGTCGTCCTCCACAGGTTCCACCCCAAACAGCGCAACCCGCGCATACACAGGCCGCAGCCCCACCATTACCTGCACCATCGCACGAGATCACTCTGCCACTCGGAAACCTCTTGCATCTCTCCTACAATCCGGGCTATACCGGTGCGGATGAAGCACGTAGCCAATTGCTCGAACAGCTTGTTCAGGAAAGTAAAAAAGGTGGACGTGCTCGTTGCTGGAACTGCGGTTCAGTCGCTATTGTCTATGATCGCTGGAATACGCGTAGCAAAACATTTGGGGAAGTTGGCGTTGCCATTTGCGAAATTTGCGGTGTGTGGAGTGTGATGTAGGAAGCGTGGAATACCTTGATTGCTCGTCTTGTTATCAATAACAGAGACGCCAGAACCTTCCTGTCGTGTGGAATACATTGCAACTTATCCCCTACACACTGCGTAATTATTACAGCATGGAAGCATGGTTTCCATACTTTCTCAATGTTGCACCGCGTTCGTGCTAACGAACAGTTCTGCAATCGAGGTTCATCATGTACAACTATAATGATCCATACAATAGACCAAGAAATAATGGCCCCTTTGGAGGCAACAATACATTCGGCTCTCGCTACCAGTATCAAACACTGGCACCTGCCTATGAAGGCACACAATCAAGCAGCTTGATAAGCAAAGTCATGGGTCTGCTCGCCTTTTCGTTCCTGTTCGCCACGCTCGGCACATTCGTTGGTTTTGTGGTCTTTGCTGGTTCCACTGGCGTTGGCACGTACTTTGCTGTGGCGATTGCTGGTTTTGTGGTCCTAATGGCACTGAACTTCTTGATTCAGAAACCAGGAATCAACTTATTCCTGCTCTACCTGTTTACCTTTCTTGAAGGTATGTCGCTTGCACCGCTCATAAGCTACTATCTTGTCAATGGCGGCTATATCCTTGCCGAGGCGTTTCTGATTACAACGCTGACTGCATTTGGACTTGCAGCGTATTCGTGGACGACAAAACGCGATTTCACGCGCATTGGCGACTACCTGTTCTTTGGCCTGATTTTGCTGCTGGTTGCGGGCATTCTGGGCATCTTCTTCCCAATCTTCAATACTGGTATTGGCGGCTTAATCATCTCTGTGATCGGTGTGGCCATTTTCTCTGGCTATGTGCTCTATTATGTGCAGCGTGCTCGCTACATGGCCGATACATTGCCGAATGCGATTGGCTTGACCGTCTCGCTCTTTATTACGCTGATAAACCTGTTCCTTTACATTCTACGCATTCTCTCCATTCTACAAGGTGGACAACGTCGTAACTAAGTGGCAGAAAAATGGAATAGAATAATGTAAGTGTGTGTTTTCTCTAGTGAAACAAATATCTTGGCGTAAGCGACTATGCTACCAGGAAGCTAGATACACGACTTGCATTTGAAAGAGAGAAAACATACTATGGCTACACACGAAAACTTGTTTCATGTTGGCGATTCCGACTTTGAGCAAAAGGTTCTTAAGTCCGATACACCTGTAATTGTCGATTTCTGGGCTGCGTGGTGTGGACCCTGTAGAGCAATTGCACCTGTTTATGAGCGCTTGAGCGAGGAGTATCAGGGCAAACTCAGTTTTGCGAAGATGGATATCGACGAGCATAATGAGACACCAGGGCAACTCGGCATTCAAGCCATTCCAACCCTGATGATATTCCAGGGCGGTAAGGCCATTGGTCGCCTCGTTGGTCCTCATCCAACACGCCTCAAGAGTGAGATCGACCGCGTGCTGGCTCAGAATACAGCTGCTAAGTAACACTTCTGTTCCACAAAAAATGCCTCGTCCGGCAGCGGAATAGCGGACGGGAGAGGG
>CAXTUE010000131.1:4586-10335 GCA_964247355.1 uncultured Ktedonobacteraceae bacterium
ACAGCTCAAATCAAACACTTCTTTACAAAAAAAATCCCCTCGCCCGGCACTTTTTACGCTCCCGGACGAGGCATTTTTTGTGGAACAGAAGTGTTACTATATATGTTCGTTCGATTGCTTTGTTTAAACCCGCCTTCTTTTAGACTAACACCTCTTACGCTAATTCTAGCCATATTTTAAATTTTCCAATGAAATGCTATTTTCTCTTCTGCGGACAAATTAGGACCATCTCTCTACTCTCATCGCTTCACTGGTTAAGACATCTCAACTAGAAATAGCCATTTCAGCTACGTAAAAAACAGCTTATGCAGAAAGAGGAAGAACAGTATGTTATCTTGCCTACAGCAATATTTCTTTTCAAAGATAAAGGAGACGCATTTATGAAGAGAGTAGTTCTCATCACAGTAACAAGTATTCTTTTGCTCCTCAGCATTGTTGTTGGTATTTTTGCCGTCCAAACGGTTTCGACCTCAGCAAAGGGAGTGTCCAAAAAGCATCAGCCTGCGCATCAAACAGTCGTAAAGGCTACACCGACAAAGCAACCTGGAAGTGGTACACCGAGCGGAGGTGGTACTACATCTAGCGCATCGCAGTTAGAGCAAAAACTGTTCGCGCAAATCAACACTGATCGTGCCGCACAAGGTTTGCCAGCCTACACACTTAACGCAGTCCTCTCCAATGGAGCGCGTCAACATAGTGTTGCCATGACGCAACCAAATTGTGGCCTTTCTCACCAGTGTCCTGGCGAACCAAATCTAGGCCAGCGCATCACAAACGAGGGCATCCATTGGATGACGTGTGGCGAAAATGCTGGCTATACCTCTCCCTATCCAGATGCATGGACTGCGGTGCAGCAAAACATCGAGCAAGGCATGCTCAAGGAGCAAGCACCCAACGATGGACATCGCAAAAACCTGCTCAGTACGGCCTTTCATCAAGTCGGCATCGGTATCGTGACCGACTCTAAAGGTCTCATCTGGGTGACAGAAGATTTCACGAACTAGTTTCGTCTAACGTATCAATACACACCATAAGGGCAAGCTGATAGCGTTAATCAGCTTGCCCTTATCTGTTGTTTGACTGCTTCTCATTTCCACACATTGCAAAAAGCTCTTCTGATAGAATACTCTCACTCAAATTTCATCCTATTGATGGTAATTATCATCTTTCTATTTGTTGTTTTCCATATAGGAAGCTGAACATTGATATCTATGATTTTGCAGCGAGTCTTTATACTACAAATGAAGTTACACGTACGTGCTCTGCCTAGAATCAACATGTAAGCAGGCATAGTGTAACTCTTACGTGATGAATGTAGTTCAAAGGGAAGGAGAGTAATGCACTATTATGGCAATAATCCACATAGATACCGAACTGCTACGGCGGCTTGGCCTGATTTATATACAATGCAATGAACAGGTTAATCAGTTCGATGGACAGATTCAGAACATCGTTAGCCAGGTTGAAGGTGACTGGCAAGGTTTGAGCCGCCAACGCTTTGATCAAATATTTCAGGAATGGCGTACTGCCGTTAGCCGTATCGTTGTTCAGGGAGAGGATATTGGTCGCCACCTGCAAAACACAGCACAACTGTTCGATAACATTGATACGCAAGATGGAGGGGGATCAATTGGAGCGAGTGGCTCAGTGGGAACAAGCGGAGGCCAGCAATCCACACCCCAACAGTTTACGAGTCCCTAACGCTCGTCTGCTCCTTTATGTCACACAGATACTTTGGCACAGCAGTGTAACAAGGAGATTGTACTGATGTTTGATACCTCTCGGCTCGTTCCAGAAGCACGTTTGATCGTCGAAGCAGCCGCAGCAAGTTTTCTGCGGCATACTCAACCCTGGTTTGTTGGCCTTGTTGTACATGGCTCTGCCCTCAAAGGAGGTTTCATCCCTGGATGTAGCGATATCGACTTCCAAGTGTTTCTTGATGAGCAGGCGTTTGGGGGTTCTCAAGAACTTCCCTTTACAACCTGTTTAGAAATACAGCGAGACCTGGCTCGAATCGATCCTACCCCCTTTCGCTATATTCAGGGCAAAGTCTTTTCATCGCTTTTACCAACAAGTTATACCGGACCCATTCCTGGAGCATACCATCTTCTTGCAGGAAAGCTCCCAGTCGCCGAAGCAACTAAAGCGCAGTTATGGGAGTCCGCCCGAACACGAATAGCCACGCTGAATCCTCCACCATCGTATCTAGCTGGAGGTCTGCTTGAGCACGGCAAAGGACGTTTGGCCTGGAACGTTCGCTGGCTCTGCACATATGTGTGGCCCACGGTGTATCAAGTCTTAGTTCTGCAAGGACATGATCCTTTCTTCGTGTGGAGTTTGCCCAAACTTCAAGCAATTGCTCTGTTGCCACCTGAGACGGCCCTGAGTCAAACGCTTGGTGCATTTTATCAAGCTGTGAACACCTATTATCCTCGTGAGGCGTCAGCAGAAGAAGGGCTGGCAGTAATTCTGACTGGCGTCACTTTTCTTCAGGCCGTCAAATCATGGTGGTATGAGTATGGACCGTAAGTTTAAGGAGATACATATGCTGACAAGTGACAATACAGCCGAAGACCTACCATTCGAGAAAAGTAAGACGATATCGAAGATAACACAGTTGTCTTTGCAGGTTCCGCTCACTGAAGAGCAGTTCCTGGCTTCCTACATTGGAGAACTCAAGCCGCTTAATGGGCCAATCCAGATTGCTGATTATGACCTCGAATGGCCTCGGCTTTTTGAGCGCGAGGCCAAACGCATTCGGGCTGCGCTTGGCGATCAAGTCCTGTTGCTCGAACATGTTGGGTCGACCTCGGTGCCGGAACTAGCAGCGAAACCAAGAATCGATATACTGCTCGTGGTTGCAGACGCGTCTGCTGAGTCACTTTACATTCCGGCATTAGAGACAACCGCCTATGTGCTGTACATCAGAGAGCCTGACTGGTACGAACACCGTCTGCTTAAGGGGCCAGACACAGACATCAACCTCCACGTCTTCTCGCAAGGTTGCCCGCAGATTAACCGCATGCTACTCTTCCGCGACTGGTTGCGCAACAATCCAAATGATCGTCAGCTTTACGAACGCACTAAGCAGGAACTTGCTCGTAAGAATTGGAAATACGTCCAAAACTATGCTGATGCTAAGACAGGTGTAATCGAGGAGATTCTTGTACGAGCGCGAGAAAATGCAAAAGTTTTCCCTCTCGACGCTTGCAGACTTTTGTGATATATTTCTCCCAGAGTCCTGATGTGCATCCTCACATCGTCATTTTGCACAATAAAACTGTTGTCAGGACATAAGGGAAACCGTATATGCCTACACTAGAGCGCTCAAACCCTCTCCCACTGTACTATCAATTAAAAGAGGTGCTGAAACAGCAGATTCGCGCTGGTCATCTTGCGCCTCATTCTTCTATACCTTCCGAACCTGAACTGGTCGCGCAGTATCAAGTGAGCCGTGCCACCGTGCGTCAGGCTCTCACCGAACTAGTGCATGAAGGGCTTCTATATCGTCAACATGGACGTGGTACCTACGTCTGCGAACCACGGATTCAGCAAAACATTAGTGAACTTACGAGTTTCACAGATGAGTTGAAACGCCGTGGGAAGCGTCCAGGTGGAGTATTATTGGTCAGTGAGCTTATACGTGGCTCCCAGACTGTACGCGAACGATTACGCCTGAGCGACGAAGATCAGGTTGTGCGTTTGGAACGTCTGCGCCTCGCCGATGATACGCCAGTCGCGCTAGAGATTGATTACTTGCCTCATCCACGCGCCGCGAATGTGTATCAACGGGCCAAAGAAACGGCGGAAGGTTCGCTTTACGGTCTCATGGCCTCAGAGGGTATGCATCCATATATCACTGAGCAAACCTTTAAAGGCGATACCCCTTCGCAGCGAGAAGCTGAACTACTAAAAATAGCGGTTTCTGATGCAGGCTTACGTCTGGCCTGTACAACCTTTGATGAAACGGGAGCACCGATTGAATACACTGAAGCCTTCTATCCCAGCACCCGCTATGATGTGCAGCTAACTCTACGCGTAAAATAAGTCAGAATTCGTTCTTATGTGTTACATATCGCCAAGACGATGCGTAACACATAAGAACGAATTCTATCATGCCTAAACTAACTGTGCTATACTACGCAAGGACTGCCCTTAGAAATTACATATCCATGTAGGAGTGAAACTTTTTATGAATGATACACAAAATACGGATAATACAGAAAATACTCCAGCGCAAGACAATAGTGCGCCGGTCCACTTTGTGACCCGTCAGGAAATGCAAGAGGCGAATCACGAACCAACTGAACAGGAACTAACGGACCGTGGCAATTCAGCCGCCGAGCAGGGAGACTATGAAACCGCAGCCGAAGCCTTTGAGCAAGCAGTAGCTCTTGACCCTGAAAACGCACGTGCCCGTTATAATCTTGCCCTCGCACAGCAATATCTCGGCGAAACAGAATTCGCGGTCGCAGGCTATCGACGTGCCATTGATCTCGATCCACAGTTGCTTGATGCCTATATCAATCTTGGCAATTTGTACGGTGAATTGGGCCTCTATGAAGACTCGCTAGAAACCTTCCAATTGGCGCAGGAGATCGATCCTGAGAACGACGAATTGTACTTGAGCATTGGCGATGCGTATCGCACGCAAAACCTGTACCAGGACGCCATTCAAGCCTACCGGCAGGCACTTATTCTCAATCCAGAAAGTACCGTTGCCGCCGATAACTTGCGCGATGTACGTGAGCGCGTCAACGATCAGCAGCGTCGTTTAATGGATCAAGAAAAGCGCGTTGACGCTGATCCCGCCGATCCTACACGCTATGCAGAACTTGCAAGCATCTATCTCGATATGCGCAGGTACGATGATGCCCTCTCAATCGCTAATCAAATGCTCTCGCTTGACCCGGAGGGACGCACTGGCTACGATATGCTCGCGGCTGTGTACGAGCAAATGGGCGAACGCGATCAGGCCGTAGAGGTCTACCGCCGTATCGTCGCCATCGACCCCGAAGACGCGGAAGCGTGGGAACATCTTGGCTCATGGCTCTCTATACAAAACAACACGAGTGATGCTATTGATGCCTATGTACATGCCATTCAAATCGACCCACAACGTATCACAGCACGCTTTAGTCTCGCGGAAGCCTATCTTGAGGCCGAGCGATACGAGGAGGCTTTGACGGCATATCAGAGCTTGATTGAGCGCTCCGACGAACTTCAGGCCGATGATATCGCCGCTGCTTACGCTGGTCTAGCCGACACCTACAATGCACTCGGTCAGCATGATAAGGCTATCGAGACCGCGAACACGTTGCTGGAGCGTTCGGAGGATGACCCGGAAGGCTACTACCAGCTTGCCAGCGCGTACGATGCCCTCGGACGCTATGATGAGGCTATCGAGAACTATCAGAATGCTATCGACAGCGATCCATTGAACGTCGACTACTATAACGACCTTGCCGACACGTTGCGCGAGGCCAAACGTTATGGCGAGGCACTGGATGCCGCCCAGCAAGCCATCTCGATGGACCCTTCAATGCTCCTCGCCTATGAGACACTGGAGCAAATCTATCGCGAGACGGGCCGTACTGAGGAAGCCGACGAAGCCAAGCAACAAGCCGATACTCTCCGTGCAGGTGAAGGGATTATGGGATAATTTGCTGATGCAACACAAACGCAACAAGCAGGTGCTTGTTGCGTTTGTGTTGCATCAGCAAATTATCCCGCGAGTTTCTCGTCTATG
>CAXTUE010000132.1:0-3819 GCA_964247355.1 uncultured Ktedonobacteraceae bacterium
GTTTTTCAACGGGAAGTGCTTTGGTTGCTGTCAGTTGCTCAACATATGTATGCGCACCTTTCAGTCGCGCAATATCTTGCGCTTCGTTTTCGTCTTTGACATGCTGTTGCTGCAAGGAAATTTCTTCCAATGTAGTTGGATGTGCGTCTAGAGGATCACTGCTATGAAATTGGAGTGGAATAAAAACATCATCTAAATTTATCATACGGTGTACATACTTAGCAGGAATGCCGCCAAAGTTAAGTTCTCGCATCTCTTTAATTGTATTGTTCAAATACGAACGTTTTGTCGCTAACTCTGATTCGCCAATAAATATAAATCGAGACAAAAGATTTACAACACCTATGAGAATAGACAGAGAGCCTACTACAATTGTGACAATAATAACTAGTAAGAGATTATCGTGTACCCATTTGAATGTGTCTGCATACTGGTGATGATCTCCAAGCCAATTAATCAAAACGGTGAAAAGTCCACCTATAACCACAAACCCCCAAAACCACAAGACAAATTTCCCAAGCCAATTGCACACCTTAATAGTTAACCGAAGCAGAGGACGCAATTCTGTTGTGGTTGTTTCTGCCATACCCTTATATCTCCTCGACATACAATCGAGCCTTGTGTTATGGCTGTAGTATAGTGTATGCAGTGATAATGTGCAATATATAAATGTACGACGAAAAGACTAACTGTAAGGGTCTAATTCTATTACACTCTGCTCGGTAATTCACAACGTTTACAAGCGATGAAAATCTTTCCACCATACCTGTCAACATACGTAACACCCAAAGGGTAGAACCATACGGGTCTAATTCATTACACCCCGTCACTACCTAATCCTCTCGACGACAAAACGAATGGTACAAGCTTCCCCAAAAAACCTTGATTTCCCCTCACCCATCAGGTATACTCACTAATACATCGTACAGTCTCGCGCCACATACCACTATCCCTCATTCAAACTCCATCCATCACCCACAAGGAACAACTTCCCATGCCCCCACTCTCACACAAACCACTATCTACCAACCCCAACCCATTTTCTCATTCCAAACCCTCCCCAAACTGTCAAACTCGACAAGTTTTGGTAATAATGGTAATAGGGTCACACAATTCATTACCACGCATTCCTATCTGTCAGTATTGGTAATAATGGTAATCATAGTAATGTTGATGTTCGGTAATAATGGTAATTATCCACACTCCAAAAAGGTAGAGGAGACCCTTGCGGTCTCCTTGTGGTCTTATGGTCTCCTCGCTCGCTATTCACACCGCATTCTTCACATGCCTATCCAAAAACCGTGCAATCGCGGGATACACCACAAGCCTATTCGCGCGTTTCACGATACCATGTCCCTCGTCCTCAAACCTCAAATACTCTACAGGGACGTTGCGTTTCTTTAAAGCATTCACAACCTGTTCAGCTTCTCCGACGGGGACGCGGGGATCGTTGGCACCGTGGACAACGAAGAGGGGCGCGGCGATGTTATCGACGGAGCGAATGGGCGAAATCTCTTCGAGGAAGGCGCGGTCTTGTTCAAGACTGCCGTATTCGCTCTCGCGCTGCTTGCGTCGCCACGGGCCGGTGTTCTCAAGGAAGGTGACGAAGTTCGCGATACCGACAATATCGACGCCAGCCGCCCACAAATCGGGATAGGTCGTCACAGCCGAGAGCACCATGAAGCCTCCGTAACTACCACCGAAGACAGCAATCCTCTTAGCATCAGCAATGCCGCTTTCACATAACCAGCGTACCGCGTACTGCAAATCCTTGACGGAATCCATGCGTAGACGTACGTCGTCGAGGCTCTGATATTCATAGCCATAGCCTGTACTGCCGCGCACATTTGGCACGAATACGGCATAGCCCTGTGAGGCCAGATATTGCAGCACACCGTTAAACTCCGGTCGCGATTGACCCTCCGGCCCACCATGCACATACACCACAACTGGCAGGTTGTGCTGCTCTCCGTCCTTTGGTAAGTACAGGAACGCTGGCACCTCGCGCTCGTCAAAGGTGGGATAGCGTACCAATGTTGGCGCGACAAACGCTTCGTGCGGAATACCACCCGTCGCGCTCTGTGTCGCACGTACCACGACGCCTTCTTGCAAATCGAAGACCCAGATATCCGCCGAGTCATCAGGTGTAATCAGCGTAATCGCTAAGCGTGAGCCATCCTGCGACCAGACCGTTTCATAAACGACACCACGAGGCAGCGTTGGCGCGAGCAAGGGCTTACGATTCTCCCAGCCATTCGACACATCGAAGAGTTCCAGTAGCGAATAGCCATCCTCGTTTGTGACAAGTGCCATTGTGGAACCGCTCGTTGTCAGCGCAAGATGCTCGATATCCCACTGTGTATCGGAAAGATAGCGTATTGCTTGCGTCTCCAGGTCCAGATAGGCCAGCGAGAGAAACTGACGGTCGCGATTGGTACGTAGATACAAACCGCGCCTATCCGCAGACCATGCCGCATCGTAATAGAGCGATGGGCCGGTACCCGTCTCCGGCGTCAATGTCTGTATCTCTTTTGTGGCGCGATTGAGTAGCAGAAGCTGGCCGTGAATATTATCCTCATCACGCGAGATAAGCAGGAATTGCCCATCCGGTGAATACGTTCCCGCGTTATTCGTGCCGTCATGCTGGAAGAGTAACGTTACCTCACCAGTCTCGATATTGCGCTCGTACACATCAAAGTAGCGCGAGTCGCGTTCATTACTACTATAAGAAACGTGCAGGCTATCGGGCGACCAGCCTCCAAAGAGGTACATCACCTCCGGCTTTGTCGTAAGCGCGTCAAAGATTGCACCATCCGCGCTTGCCAGATAGAGTTGTGTTCGCTCGTTGCCGCCAACATCACCCATGATGAGCAGCATGTTTGACTTGGGAGCAGAGGTCGCGCTCGTGCAACGCTCTCCCCGAAATGTGATTTGTGTCGGCCATGCCGAGGACGATGAGCGCACATCAATCGGGACGCTCCACACCTCAGTCACACCCGTTATGTCGGTGAGAAAGCTCAACTGACTGGCATCGGACGAAAAGCTGGCACCATAAGCCATACGTACATTCAAATAGCGTTCAAAAGGATACGATGTTGTTGCCATGAACAACTCCTAGTCTAAAGAAAATTTGCTAAAGAAATCCCAGATTACCACATTGGCACTAATCACATGAGTCGTACCTGGACTGCCGGGCCATGTGTGCTGACCATCGCTAATTCGATAGTGGCGCACAATGGTATTGTTGGCACATTTCGTCCACTGCATACCCGTCACATCCCCTTGCTGGAAAAAGGTTTCGGGATTGCCTGTACAAGCATTGCGCGCCACCCAACCATTCAGGTACGTTTGCACGGCACCCATACGCGTGTAGGTATTGCCAGCATACGGCGCGAGCGGATCAGCATAGCCGTGAATTTCCATGATAGGAAGCGGACGTGTGGGATGGCAGCCTTCTGAAATAGGATAGTATGCACCAGAAACCGTCGCGACCGCCGCCAGTTTATCGCTTAATGTACAGGCGAGGCGATAGGCCATACCACCGCCGAGCGAGAAGCCGGAGATATAGACACGATGCGCATCGACACAATAGTTTTGTTCAAGCGACTGCAACATATCGCGCGTAAACTGTATATCGTCCGCGTCGCCCGTTGGCCCATATGCACCTACACCAGCATTCCACGATGGCGGATCGTCCACACCCTGCGGGTAGACCAGTATAAAGCCTGCTTCATCCGCTTCGGCGTTCATCCCTGTCGTCTGCTCCATAATCTGCGAGGTCCAGCTATAGCCATGAAAGAGCAATACAAGCGGCTGTGG
>CAXTUE010000132.1:3833-10277 GCA_964247355.1 uncultured Ktedonobacteraceae bacterium
CCATAAGAGGGTGCAAGATGAACAAGAAATGTGCGCTTCAAGCCACTGGATGTAATAGTTTCAGTTTTATTGCCAGCACTATGGGCAGGTGTTTTGCAGGTGATGAGCGACTGCTTTGGAGCAGTTTTGGAACTTATCCTCGACACGGGAACATGTACAGCCCTTCCCGTTGTTGTATTACGGTAGAAGGCATAGGTAAAGACGACACCCATTAGAATAAGAACAGAGAGGATCATTCCACTCAAACCGATAATGCGGCGGGGGTTGCTCTGACGATTGTTTCGGGATTGAACTTGACGCATCACTCCTACATTTCTCTGCAATACTCGAACATTTCAAGATATGGCAAAGTATAGCATGAGGTACAAGAGTGCCGCAACCCGTAGGGATCGAGTATGCATTTAAATGAAATATTGCAGATGTGCCTGAGGTAGGAACCGCATTCATCACGTCCGTTTGATGAGTGAGATGCCGCAATGGACGTGATGAATGCGGTTCCTACAGGTCGAAGAGCATCGTCTTTGTATAAATTAGATTGTTTTCTCGTAGTAATATACATCATAATAAACATAGACAAGAATATGCTTGCAAAGGAGCTAATCGATAATGCAACAAGAGATCACGAAGACAACACAAAAAGCTGATTTCGCCGCCGGTTGTTTCTGGGGTGTAGAGGCCGATTTCCGTCAGATCAAAGGCGTCATCTCGACGGCGGTAGGCTACGAGGGTGGTACCACTAAAAATCCTACGTATCGTGATGTCTGCACGGGACGTACAGGGCATGCGGAGACACTGCAAGTCGAGTTTGATCCGTCGCGCGTCTCCTATGAAACGCTCTTGAATGTGTTCTGGGAGAATCACAACCCAACAACGCTCAACCGCCAGGGACCCGATATTGGCACCCAGTATCGTTCGGTCGTTTTCTATCATAACGACGAGCAGAAAGCTGCCGCGCTCGCCTCTAAGGAGCAACTAGAGAAATCCGGCAAATACAAGAGGCAGATTGTGACCGAGATTGTGCCAGCGCAAACCTTCTACATGGCCGAGGACTATCACCAGCAGTACCTTGAGAAGCGTGGCCTCTCAAGCTGCAACATCTAAATCAATTTTTAACAAGATTGTAACACAGAACCTTATGAACCGTACGGTTCATAAGGTTCTGTGTTACAATCTTGTTATTCACTCTTTTCATATATCTCTTGGAGTTCTCTACACGAAATGCACCATACAGAAGTATTACGAGTCAACGAAAACCATCCTAATGCATTTATTATTGAACGTGCCGCCTCGCTGTTAAAAGAGGGGCAGATTGTTGTGTTCCCCACTGAGACCGTCTACGGGCTTGGGGCAGACGCAATGCAACCACAAGCACTGGAACGCATCTTTGCCGCAAAGGAACGTCCCTATAGCGACCCGTTGATTGTGCATATCGCCGATGTAGAGGCACTGGAGATGCTCGTCACAGCCATACCGGAGCAGGCAAAACTCCTCGCGAACAGTTTCTGGCCCGGCCCACTAACAATGATACTCCCCGCGAGCACCCGCGTTCCCTCGCTCGTCACGGCTGGCTTATCGACGGTTGCGGTACGTATGCCGCGTCATCCCGTCGCGCTTGCCCTCATACGTGCCAGTAGTTCACCAATTGCCGCGCCAAGTGCCAACCGTTTTATGCACATTAGTCCCACAACAGCACAGCATGCACTAACAGACCTCGATGGACGTGTACCATTGATTCTCGACGGTGGCCCGTGTGAGGTTGGAGTCGAGTCAACCGTGCTCGACCTATGCTCACCCGTACCAACCATTCTGCGCCCCGGCGGTGTCAGCTTAGAGGCACTACAGCACGTTTTGCCAGGGGTCATCTACCACACAACATCGAACAAGCAGCAACAGGACGAACACGCGCCTCAAACCGCACCAGGACAGCTACTCAAGCACTACGCACCGAGCATCCCTACATTTCTCTTCGAGGGTTCGCCACAAGCGATGGACACTGCAATGTTAGCGGAAATACAACGCAGACAGGCACAAGGCGAGCGTGTCGGCGTCCTGATCGCCGATGAGGACATTATCACATTCGCCATAACTGGTGCGCGCATCTACACACTTGGTAGCACACACGAGCCAGAGCAGATAGCTACTCATCTCTTCGCTGGCCTACGTACCCTTGAGGATGCAGGTGTACAGAGCATCCTCTGCCGCAGCTTCACAGAGCAAGGGCTGGGTTTAGCAATTCGCGACCGTTTGCGGAAAGCTGCCGGGGGAAAGATTATCTTGTTGAATGATTGATAAGTACTCCGGTTGTAGGGACCGATTTATCACGTCCTTCTCACCTTTCGGGATGCTAACAAGGACGTGATAAATCAGTCTCTACAACTCCAGAGACTCAATCTTTATGTTGCAGATGATGTATCTTCAACGCAATCTGTAACGAAAGCCTTAGCTCTGCATCTTCCAACGAACGCCCAAGAATTTCCTCTATGCGCTCAAGGCGATAGATGAGGGAGTTACGGTGAAAGTGCATTGTGCGCGCCGTTTGACTGAGGTTGCCGTTGTACTGAAAATAGCACTCCAATGTCTTGATATAGGTTCCGTCATGCCGCGCATCGTAGTCGAGAAGTGGACCGAGCATCTCCTGGTAGAATGTGGTAAGCTCACTTTGTCCATCAAGATAAAAGAGCAGACGATAGATACCGAGACGTGCAAATGAGTGGATTTTTCCCTCGCCGAAGAGCCGACGCCCAATTTCTACAGCACGTTGCGCCTCCCGAAACGATTGCGGAATGCCTTGCACCTGTGCCGCCGTTCGCCCGATGCCACATGAAAATAAGGGAAGGGGTACATTGCCCCGTACCTGTCGCAGACGTGTAACGAAACGTTCGATACGTGCCACAAGCGTTTGCTCTTCCTCAGTCTCACCTTGTTGCTCCTCATCGGTAAGCGCAGTAATAGGCACTAGTGCCGTGACACGCGAGGCGTCGCTCATGAGCCAGCATGTAGGCCAGAGACGCATCATTTCTTCGCGAATGCGACGTGCCCATAACGAAAGCGTAGCGTTTTCTTCGTTCATAGAGGTTTCAAAGAGCACGACAGTGTGTGGACCAGTGAGATCATAGCCAAGATGTCTTACTCGTGCAAGTATCTCTTCCGGTTGCTGGTACTGCCCTTGTAACACGCTCATGAAGGCTTCGACATGATAGCGGCCCGCTACCTCGCTCCGTTCGCGATCTCTAGCGAACTCTAAGGCGAAAATGGGCGCAACATGGTTGAGCACGAGCCGTTCTGAATAATCAAATGTGCTTCCGTCGCCAAGCAGTGAGAGATAGCCAACTATTTCGTGACGGATCAAAATTGGCTCGACTACACGTGCGAGGCCATGACTACGGAGAAATTCGTCGGTTAAGGGATCGTCCAGGAGCAGGGCTTTTTTTGATGACGGAGCTGCTTGAAGCCGAATATGTTGTTCGGCATCTTGCATGACCACCCATTTGTCACGACTCTGCGCAAGAAAGTCACAGGCACCAGCAACATCCACACCCTGAATGCTTAACTGCATGAGTTGTTGAGAAACCTCTGTTGCCTTACGCTCGATCTCATCGCGAAAGCTCACAACAAAGGCAATTACTTCGCGTTCAATCTCTTCGATGGGTGCTAGTGGAGGAAGTAAAATAAGTGGCAGGTGAAGCTGATTCGCCAGCGTAATCGCCTCGGTCCCTAAAACCTCTAGCGACTGCGCGGCAACTGCGATAGCTGACACACCTTCTTTATGTAGGCTTGTGATCAGATGTGTCAATGTCTCGTTGAGGCGCCGTAGTTTTGCAAGAGTGAGCAGGGCTAGTTCACCCCCCTGTATGCTATCAAACGCTGGAAGACGTACGCGCATACTGCACGACCACGTAATCCTGCGTTCTAGCCCTTCCGCACCCGCAACTAACGAGGCGTCACGCGAAGCAAGCAGCGTGAGTACACTGCGTACAGATGCGGATGATATTGGAGGTGAACTGCTCATATTTTCTTCGCTTACAAGCGATCAGTAGTTTTATCTAGCTCTTACAGGTGTTGAGGAAGTGGCAGTAGGTGTTGCGGTCGCCTTCTGTGCCTTCTGCTTCTCCTCAAATTTCTTCTTGCTCTTCAGGTGCTTATGCCATGCAACACGTTTTGTCTTGTTCATATTCATTACCTTTCTTATTACAAGTATGTACTTACAGAATGTGTACTATCTATTCTTCAGGTTCGTTAGTGTTCTCAAAGTCAACTTCGGTCAGGTCGTCGCCCTCGTCGCCGCCATCGAAGTACTCGTCATCGTTGCCCAGTTCATCATCGTCCTCGCCACGGTCGTAACGTAGCATACTATCCTTGATATAGGCACGAATGGTATCGCCGCCGCCCTGTGACGGAAAGCTGACCTTACCAAACATGCTTGGATGCTGGTACTCCTCACGCATGATGAGTCGAACCGTATCATTCTCCTTCGCGAGAATAGCTGCCGCATACCGATTACCACCCTCCATAAAGGTAATCAAGCGGTTCGCAAGGCGTGGCTCGACCTGTCCGATATCCTCGCCTGCTGCATTACGCACAAGCAGTGTGTGACCAATACGCTGCAATTGTACGCGGTCTCCAACACCCACTGTCGCAAGAATAGCAGGAGCGGCAAGGTTCAAGAGATCGGTGACGCCCGTTTTGCCTGTCTCTTCGATGAAGAGCCGGGGGTCGATACGTTCCGCGACCACATGCGCGGGTGTTGGTGCCTCCTGAATCATCGAGAGACGTTCAACATTCTTTTTAGCGATGACATTCTTAGGATTGTATTTCAGCGTCTGCGAGTACGCCTGACGCGCTTCTACATATTGTCCCAGTTCGCTATGTGCCTTACCTAGACGATTCAGAGCTTCTTGATCCTGTGGAAATAAACTCAAGATATTCTTGTTGGTAGTAACGGCCTCTTCCCACAAACCTTCCTGTGCCTGCTTTACGGCGAGGTCGGTCCATTGTTTTTTTGTTCGTGTCTTTTCTTCAGCAGACTGCGTCATGCAACGCCCTCCATCTTTATCGAAAATTCGGAATACATCCGGTGTATGTGTAGTTTGCCTATTATATCCCAACCACGCAACCCTGTAGTGACCACGGCGTTGTATGCTCGATACGAACGTTGATAAGCTGCCCCGGCCCGATATTCTGGAAAGTCGTTGCCTCTACTTGCTCAGGTTGTGGAAAGAAAACCAATTTATTGGCGCGATTGCGTCCGCGCCAGCGTTGCAGTCCATGTGCGGAATGCTCCTCTTCGACCAGCACTTCCTCAACTTGGTTCAGGTACGACTGGTTGATTTCAAGCGCGATATTTGTTTGTAGTTCCTCCACGGCATGCAAACGCCGTTTTTTCTCTGCCAGTGGCACATCGTCTTCCCATCGTGCCGCCACTGTACCAGGGCGTACAGAATATGCCGCGACATGCACGACATCGAAACGCACCTTTGCAATCAGGTCCAGCGTATGCTGAAATTCCTCTTCGGTTTCGCCACAAAAGCCGACGATAACATCTGTCGAGAGCGATATATTCGGCCAGAGTTCGCGCACACGATCCACACGTTCACAATACTCTGCTAGCGTGTAGCCACGCTTCATGCGTTTCAACATGTCGTCATCGCCCGCCTGTACGGGAATATTGAGATGTTCACAGACCTTCGGCAAATGCGCCATACGCTCTATCATGCTATCGGTCATGTAACGAGGATACGAAGTCATGAAGCGAATGCGCTCCAGGCCGTCAATGTCGTTTAGCTCGGTCATCAAGTCGGCCAGATTAGGCTTATCTGGCAAATCCAGGCCGTAGGACTCAACGGTCTGGCCCAGGAGCGTCAGTTCTTTGGCACCTTTTCTCACAAGCGTACGTGCCTCAATAACAAGTTCGTCAACCGGACGGCTACGCTCACGTCCTCTACGATATGGTACTATACAATAGGTGCAGACCTTGTTACAGCCCAGCACAATAGGCAACCATGCTGTCACACTAGCCTGCACTGGCTCGATCTTTGTTGGATAGTGTGCAATCCGCTCTCCAGGCTTCGGCGTAATCGCCATTGGCAGCACACTCCGCTTTCCACCACGCTCAAACGATGTTGCGAAGGTCGGCAAAGCTGGCTCAGTAGAGATAGGCGAGTCGTTGTCGGGCGCGTATTCGATGTCCAAACAGCCCGCACCAGAGATAGGCGTCCAACGTTCCTCAAGAAAATGTGGCAGAATGTCTGCTTGCTCAACCTTCATGAACAGGTCGATATGTGGGTAGCGTTTGCTGAGTTCGTCAATGGTCTTCTGGTTGCCAATCATGCAACCCATGAGAGTGACTAGCAGGTCCCCGCGCTCTTCTTTCGCACGACGCAGCTTTGCCAGTAGATTATGCGCTTTCTCTTCCGGTGCCTGTCTAACACTACAGGTGTTGAGTAC
>CAXTUE010000133.1:0-6227 GCA_964247355.1 uncultured Ktedonobacteraceae bacterium
CATCACGTCCGTTTACTAGGGTGAGAGGCCAGAGACGGACGTGATGAATGCCGTCCCTACCCCAGATCCGCATTCTTTCGTGAAAACGCATTATCACGTCCTCCTAGCGATTGATTATGCCGAGAGGACGTGATAAATCGGTCCCTACAGAAACCTGTCTTTTTTAAGAAGCTGCAAGAGAAAGTGTCAACATGTCCTTCCCGT
Organism: uncultured Ktedonobacteraceae bacterium; assembly: GCA_964247355.1. Taxonomy (GTDB): domain Bacteria; phylum Chloroflexota; class Ktedonobacteria; order Ktedonobacterales; family Ktedonobacteraceae; genus JBBQVS01. The sequence continues at coordinate 205 of CAXTUE010000133.1, forward strand.
TCATCGTCTTCAAGAAGTGTCGACGCGACGGAATCTCTTTGTATGTGTCGAGAGCGATGGGGCCATAGGTGAGCGTATAAGGAGTGTCGGTGAAGACTTGCACTCTCATGTTAAGAGGTTGTTTCTGCGTTCCCACCTGTTCTACAGACGCAAGCAGCGTATCGCCAGCCTGCATTGCCGTAAAGCCACAAAGACTTTGCGCCTCTGGCTGCATGGTGGTTGTATTCGGGAATTGAGCGACATTGTACCAGTAGACTTTCTGGTAACTTGGCTGTGCCGAACGCAAGAAACGCCATTGTGTGACTGTCCAGAAATGCCCATTAAATGTAAACGGATGAGCGAAAGAGCCGAGCAGTTGCAGATCACTACTAAAACTCGTTCCTCCTGTCTCACGTGCGAGAGGCTGCACGATATAGAGTTTGAATGGGGAACCACTCAGCCGTTTTGGTGTCGCAACTAACTGCGCCGAGGTGAAGTGTTGTACGAGAGCCTCTGTAAACGGACTATACGGTCCAATTAGCATCACCGCAGGTCCATTGGCACTACTCGGTACTACAGCACATCTTGCCGCATCAAATACGGTTGTCGGGGTGTGCATTTGCTGGCTGAGATAGCGCAAAGCCGCTTGTGTCGCTGTATCAGAAGAGACATACACATGAGTATAGTGATAGTGTTGCGCAACCTGATCTGCTTGATTGAGAGCATTTTGTAATGAGTCCAGGTCATTATAATAGGGATGAGAAAGGACTCTATCATTGAAGTTGCCGCGAACCGTATCAAGCACACTCGCAGTGCTACCAGCAAACTGCGCAACGATAAGCAGTCCTGTAAGTACAAAAAGGCTGGAGCGTAGAATAGTAGCCCACAACTGTCGCCTTCGCAACCACTCATCGCTTTTCATCACGAACAAGCCAACGAGAATAAAGGGGCCGGGCATCAGGATGATTATATAATGAGCATAAAGGCCAATCGAATGCCGCGTCAATAGCAGAATAGGTACAATTTGCCAGACAAGCAACACAAGTAGACCGCAACGATAGGAGTTGACGCGAAGTTGACGCAACGAGTCCCTGATACGGTGCCACACTATAGGCTTCGTATTTTGCTGTTCAGCAGACGATTTCATCGCACGGGACCAGGACGCAGCGATAAGCGAGGTTAGTGCGCCACCAATTACTAACACAGTCATAGTTCCCCGCGTCCATGATAGTAACGGTACTAGGCTCCCCAGTAATGTGTGCTTATCGGGAACATTATCATAATCATATGGGCTGAGGAAGAGCCGGTAAAAGTTCCATGCTTTATCATCAATAAAAACGGGTTGCTTTGTTACAGCGAACAATGTTCGCACATCAATGAAATTGGTGGAAAGCTCCCACAGGAGGTAAGGAAAATAAGAAATAAAGAGAGCAATACATCCTAGCAAAAGGTCGCGCCAACGGAGAGTTCGAGGCGAGAGCAACAGTGCCACGCCTAATGGGAAGGCCATCATAATACCGGAGGCATGTAGTTGGACGAGAATACCAAGCAAAAAGATTGCGGGTGCTAACCAACCTTTTTTGCGCTCGACTACTCCCCAGAAGAGGGCGAAAAGAAAAAGAATTGTCAGTATAGGTAATAGGTTCTGGTTCCAGATAAAACGCGAGTAAAAAATAGGACGAGCCGCCACAGCGTAGAGTAGTGCGCTGATTGTTGCCGCAATTCGTCCATAGTAGCGACGCATAAATATATAGGTGAGCAAGACTGAGAGCGTCATCAGCACGCCAACCATCACTGCGCCCCACAGAGGATTCGCGCTGAACGCAGCAGGTAGCATAAAGAAATAGATGATCGCGGGCGGGTTGTAGATGTGAATAGAGGCAATATTACTTGTCGCGACGAGATGCCCATGACTTGCAGCGTTGTAAGCCATACGAAACACGGCTGCTTGATCGTCATCAAACTCTGTGGCCTGTATACCGTACAAGCGCAACCAGCCTGCAACGGCGATAAGCAGGTATAGCTCCCAACTCAAGAGCCAGGAGCGAAGCACCTGAGCACGGCTCGACGCTTGCCCTTCCGCCGGTGCAGAAGTGTTCCGCTCTACTGGCGTCATACTACTCATTGGAGTAACGCGCCCCTAACGGCCTCAATCGTTGGCTTGACAACAATGCTGCCGGTTCCCTGTGGAATACCAGTCTTACTATCCTTCAAAAGCGTACCCGTGAGGATGCCGACGACGCGCTCATCGCGTTTGATAATACCGTGTTCTACCAGTTTACGCGCACCAGCTAACGAGGCTGCAGACGCAGGTTCGCAACCAATACCCGAACGATCAATCACCGCCTTCGCCGCCAATATTTCCGCGTCGCTCACCGACTCCACAATACCATCGCTTTCCTCGATGACACGTCGAGCACGTGTATAGCTGACGGGATTACCAATCTTGATAGCTGTCGCAACGGTCTCAGCATGAACCGAGAAACGCTCGGCAAATTTGCCACTAAAGCTACGATAGAACGGGTTCGCCCCTTCTGCCTGGATTGACGCGATACGCGGCATGTGACTAATCAAGCCCAGTTGATATGCCTGACGAAATGCCTTACCAATCGCCGAGGTATTGCCGAGGTTGCCCGCAGGGAGTACCAGCCAGTCGGGTGCTTGCCAATCAAGCTGTTGCAACAACTCAAAGCCGATACCCTTTTGTCCTTCGACCCGAAACGGATTCAACGAGTTGAGCAGGTAGATGCCCAGTTCATTGCACACGCTTTCGACGAGCCGCATCGCATCATCAAAATCGCCCTCAATCTGCACCATTGTCGCGCCATAAGCAAGCGTTTGGGCAAGTTTGCCACCAGCAACATTGCCCGCAGGTAGAAAGACGATACCGCGCATACCTGCCTGTGCCGCGTAGGAAGCAAGCGAGGCGGACGTATTGCCAGTTGAGGCACACGCGACCGCTTGTGCCCCCAGGATATTCGCCATTGTGACACCGACTGTCATGCCACGATCTTTAAAGCTTCCCGTCGGATTTTCACCCTCATGCTTGAGAAAAAAGTGCTCTAATCCGGCGTATGTACCAATCAGACGATGACCTATGCGTCCTGCACCACAATTTTCCATACCTACCGGATACAGTATGGTATTTCCTTCAGGGCGACAAATCACATAGGAATCCGGTACAGACAAAATTAGCTCACGATAACGCCAAACTCCACTTGTGTCTAGCAGGTGCTTGTCGATACTCGTGGCCCAGATAGGCGGGCCAGAGATACGTTCATCGAAGAGCTGACGCCACGCGGCACCAGAAGCTGGCAGTGCGTTTGTCTCGTTATCAAAGAAAAGTGCATTCTGTGCTGACTGACTTTGATGGTCAGGGTGGCTGAACGGTGTTTCAACGTCAAGCACACCACCGCAATCACACCGGTAGCGCGGCACTGGAAGGGTAGATTGCCCCATTTCTATCGCGGGATAGAGGGCAAGGCATTCTACACAGCGCAATTTCGTCGCAGCAAGTGCCTGTATTACTTCGAGAGCAGGCCCCTTCTGGTTATTTTCCACGCCCGCCTCCTGGCTTGGCGGGCGACCAGTAGAATTGATCACCATGACGTGCGCTTACTTCCTTTCGTTGACGATTACGTGACAAATTAAGGACACGCGCGCCATTTTGATCCGCGCGTAGAATGCGGCCTGTTCCCTCAATTCCTGCGGTACGCGCCGTCGTTTCCATTGCGCGCAGCACATCGTTAAAACGCGAACTAGTGAGCGCGATCAGCGATGAACCGCCACCAGAGAGACTGGCGCCATATGCGCCCGCGTCAATCGCGGCTTGAATAATATCAGGCATAGCAGGAAAGAGTGCCTGCCGGTAGGGTTGGTGCAGGCGATCTTGCATAGCCTCGCCAATCACCTCGTAACGCCCCATTTGCAGAGCGGTTAACAGGAGGGCTACACGTCCAGTATTGAACGTGACATCAGCCTTTGAGTAACTGCTGGGCAACAGCTTTCGGCCAGCAATAGTATCCATTGGAAACGAAGGCGTGAAAATCACCGCTTTAATTTCGTCGGGGAAAGGTGCTTTGATCGCGTGTATCTTTCCCTCCATGCTGGTTGTCGCGACAAGTCCTCCCAACAGTGCCGGGGCAACGTTATCGGGATGGTTGCCAGCCTCGGCCTCAACCGCGAGTTCCAGCAACTCCTCTTTCGGTAGCGCGACACCCTTCAAGCGGAGCCATTCGTTCGCGGCCACCAATCCACCAACCACAGCAGTCGCGCTACTCCCAAGTCCGCATCCAGGTGGAATATTGGTGATTGTGCGAATGCGTACTGACGGAACCGCGATATTCATGCGTTCAAAGAGCAATGAAAACGAGCGGAAGAATAGATTATCAGCACCTGTTGAAAGTTCTGATCCCAGTAGCCCTTCAATCTCGATGATTGGTTGCGCGGGATCGCCTTTTCTCTCTTCAACCTCAAAGCGATTATATAACTGTAGTGCAAGGCCAAGACTATCGAAGCCTGGACCCAAATTAGCAGACGTTGCTGGTGTTAAGACTGTAACAGAAGCAGGTAATACCAGTGCCATCGCTAGCAACCTGCCTTTCTGATGCCCTGTGCATGGTACATCCCTTCCTAAGTACAAATATTGTATCATGTTTTGTTTTAAGACGACCTGTCGAGGTACAAAAGTCACATATGATAGATGTTTTGCCTCAATGTCCGCATGTGGACACTGAGGCAAAACATCTATCAATTCTTTACATTAAATGCCTGCGGGCGTTTCAACGCCGCTATCAACAATGTAAAGCAGGTCGGCGTCGGTGATATGTTTCTTCTTATCGGCAAGTTTGACGAAGCGGTTATAGGCATCCTTCAGTTGTTCGGCACTTAGCCTGTGACCGAGTTGACGTAGGCGCGCATCGAGTCCGTGACGGCCAGAATGCTTGCCCAGCACAAGACGTGTGTTTGTCCAACCAACTGACTGTGGTGTCATAATCTCATATGTCAGGCGATTTTTCAACATGCCATCCTGGTGAATTCCAGCCTCGTGTGCGAAGGCATTTGAACCAACAATGGCTTTGTTCGGTTGCACCAGAATGCCACTCATACGGCTCACAACCTGACTTGTTGCCAGCAACTCATTCGCTCGAATCCGTGTATCCACATTGCCAAAGGCATCGGGTCGTGTACGCAGAGCCATCACTACCTCTTCAACGGCGGTATTGCCTGCGCGCTCACCAAGTCCATTGATCGTGACTTCGACCTGACGCGCTCCTGCGTTGATAGCTGCAAGCGTGTTCGCTGTCGCCATGCCTAGATCGTTATGGCAGTGCGCGCTCATAACGACATCTTCAATGCCTGGAACACGCTCGCGAATATAGCTGAAGAGCGCGGCGTACTCTTGCGGAAGCGCATAGCCAACGGTATCAGGAATATTTATCGTCGTCGCTCCCGCTCGTATCGCCACCTCAAAGACTCGACACAGGTACTCCCAATCGCTCCGTGTAGCATCCTCGGCTGAGAACTCGACAACGGGACACAAGTTACGCGCATAGGCCACGGTTGATTGTACCTGTCGCAGTGCCTCTTGCTGGCTAAGTCCCAGCTTATGTTTCAGGTGAATGTCTGAGGTTGCCAGAAACACGTGAATTACCGGCTGTTCCGCGTCGCGCACTCCCTCCCATGCAGCGTCGATGTCAGCAGTTGATGCACGAGCCAGACCAGCAATCGCGACTCCACGCACACGATGCGCGATCTCTTTAACGGCATTGAGGTCGCCAGGGGACGCGGCTGGGAAACCTGCCTCGATGATGTCTACATTGAGTCGCATGAGCTGCTCGGCAACCTGTAGCTTTTCATCTGTAGTCATCGTAGCTCCTGGTGACTGCTCACCATCACGCAGGGTCGTATCAAAAATCTTTACTACCGCAGAGTCTCCCATGACGTTTTCCTCCTCAGGAACAAGATAGGTAAAGCTGTTTGTCTGTATCACGTTGCTGCGTTTTTTTTTTGGGGGTGGGGAAGACTAGTTTATGATAGAGAGC
>CAXTUE010000133.1:6237-9724 GCA_964247355.1 uncultured Ktedonobacteraceae bacterium
GAAGTTACTTTTTCGTTTCGGCTTTTGCTTCGGATGTCTCTGGTTGCTTTTGCGTTGGATTGAGCCACGGCATCATGGCACGTAGTTCCGCACCGACCTTCTCGATCTGGTGCTGTGCGCCCTCACGTCGCATGGCCATGAAGCTAGGACGACCGGCTTGATTTTCCAGAATCCAACGCGTGGCAAAGCTACCATCTTGAATCTCGCGCAAGACCTTCTGCATTTCCGCGCGCACATGCTCATCAATGATGCGTGGTCCTGACGCATAATCGCCATATTCGGCGGTATCGCTGATCGAGTAGCGCATGTAGCTCATGCCGCCCTGATACATCAGGTCAACAATCAATTTCATCTCATGCATGCACTCGAAGTAGGCGAGTTCGGGCTGGTAACCAGCCGCGACCAGCGTCTCGAAACCAGTGCGAATGAGCGATGTGACGCCACCACACAGTACAGCCTGTTCGCCAAACAGGTCGGTCTCGGTCTCTTCCCCAATGGTTGTGCGCAGGACACCCGCGCGCGTCGAGCCGATGGCACGCGCGTAGGAAAGCGTCAAGGCTTCAGCATTGCCAGTTGCATCCTGATGGACAGCCCAGAGCGCGGGTACGCCCACGCCCTCTACAAAGAGGCGGCGCATCATATGTCCAGGACTCTTTGGCGCGACCATCGCCACGTCTACACCGGCTGGCGGCACGATCTGTGAATAGTGCAGGCTAAAACCGTGCGCGGTCAATAGCATTTTGCCAGGAGCGAGACCGGGCTTGATGTCGTGCTCAAAGACAGCGCGGTGATGCTGGTCCGGTATGAGTATCATGATGACATCGGCTTGCTCGGCGGCGGCGGCTGGTGTCATCACACTCAAGCCATCGGCCTCCGCCTTTTCACGGCTCTTACTGCCATTAGGCAGACCAATAACAACATTGCAGCCGTTGTCGTGCATGTTTAGTGCGTGTGCATGCCCCTGACTACCATAGCCAATCACGGCTATACGTTTCTGCTGGAGAAGTTCCAAGTTTGCATCGGTATCAAGATAAATACGTGCCATACAAGTATTTCCTTTTCAAAATCTATTTCACGACTTTAGTAGGACCGGTGTACTCCGTATCCATTGCTACATTGAAAGGCGAGCAGGACGGAATACACCAGTTATGATATCCGTGAGATGGCGACGCTACCAGAGCGTACTATCTCGCGAATGCCATATGGTCTCAAGCGTTCAAGAAGCTGTTCAATATTCTCGGTACTCTCAACTATTTGCAACGTCACCGTTTCTTTGGTTTCGTCGACGCGTTGCGCACCACAGGATTGCGCATGCGCAAGTGCTTCTTGTGCTTGTGTGCCAGCCGTGTTCATTTTAATGAGGGCCAGTTCGCGCATAATAGCCTCGTGCGCGGTCAAGTTCGTCACCTGTGTCACGTCAACGATTTTGCGCAATTGCTCGACGAGATGCTCAACACCAACCTCGGAGTCATTGACACTGGTAGTGATACGCACCTCTTGCGCTTGCATGCCACGGCTCAACACAAGTGTTTGCATATTGGCACGTCTCCGTCGAAACAGGCCAATAACACGATCAACGGAGCCGGGACGATCATGTACAAGCACAACCAGCGTATGGCTTTGCTCAGTTCCCTGTGCGACACCTGTCTGGCCTGCACGTCCAATTGTTGTATTTGCTGCGTTATGCATGCTCAGGCTCCTCAATCATGTTTGTAATCGCAGAACCAGGAGGGACCATTGGGTAGACGTTGGTCTCAGCCTCGATTACAAAGTCGATAATAACGGTGCCTTCGGTCTCCATCGCGCGCTGAATGGCACTCTCGACTTCATCTCTCCGTGTGACGCGCATACCAGTGAGACCGTACGCGGCAGCGAGAAGCGTGTAGTCTGGACCAGTCATGGGTGTTTCCGAATAGTTGCGCTCGTGAAAGAACTGTTGCCACTGGCGCACCATGCCGAGGTAGCCATTATTGAGAATGGCGACTTTGACCGCGACACCTTCTTGCTGAAGCGTTGCCAATTCCTGGATGTTCATCTGGATACCACCATCGCCAGCGATTGCCCACACTGGCGCATCCGGTATGCCCATCTTGACACCCATAGCGGCTGGCAATGCAAAACCCATTGTACCAAGTCCGCCGGAGGTAATGTGGCTGTTGCGACGCGTCCACTCATAGAAACGCGCGGTCCACATCTGGTTTTGACCGACATCGGAGACGACAATCGCATTGCCACCAGTAGCGGCACGAATAGCATTCAGCACACTTGCTGGATCAGGACGCTCTTCATCATGCGGTGTATGTTGCTGGCGTTCGAGTGTCTCCGCTTGCCAACTCCGAATTTCGTTCAGCCATGTCTTGTTGTTTGAGGGTGCTACGGCATCGGTTAATGCGGCAAGCGCGACCTTTGCATCCGCGACAATCGGCACTGTAGCAACTTTGACCTTGTGCATCTCGGACGGGTCAATGTCTATATGAATAATGCGAGCATTTGGTGCGAACTCCGCAACTTTTCCAGTGACGCGATCATCAAAGCGCAGGCCAACACCAATCAGCAGGTCAGCATCACCAATAGCGCGGTTGACGTGCGCAGGTCCATGCATACCGGGCATGCCTATATGCTGTGGATGAGTGTCTGAAAACGCACTCAGGCCGAGCAGAGTTGTAATTACTGGAATGGAGGTTTTCTCGGCAAAGGCTTGCAGTTCATCATAGGCATGCCCAAGAATAATACCATGACCAGCCATGATCAGTGGACGCTTCGCCTGAGCAATAAGTTGTGCCGCATGCTCGATAAGATGCTCAGAGGGGCGAGTAGGTTGCTCGGTGCGCATTTGCTCCTGTGCTGTTCGGGTGGCCGAAGGTCGGTACTGCGCCTTCTTCTGCAATACATCTTTAGGAATGTCGATCAAGACGGGACCAGGACGACCACTTTGCGCGACGCGAAATGCCTCTGCAACCACATCAGCAATCTCGTCAGTACTGCGAATTAAGAAGTTGTGCTTAGTGATTGGTTGTGTCACACCGATGACATCAGTTTCCTGGAACGCATCGCGACCAATGAACTGATTGGCGACTTGACCCGTAATGGCAACGATAGGTGTTGAGTCCATAAATGCTGTCGCCAGACCAGTGACAAGGTTTGTCGCACCAGGACCGCTTGTCGCAACGCAGACACCAACCTTGCCCGTTGCGCGAGCGTAGCCATCGGCTGCGTGTGCAGCAGCCTGTTCGTGCCGTACCAGCACATGATGTAAGGCGGAATATGAGGTCAGTGCGTCATAGAATGGCATGATGGCACCGCCGGGATAGCCATAGAGTAGTTCTACTCCTTCACGAACAAGTGCCTCACACAGAATCGCACTGCCCGTCAGTTCGCGCTCGTCATGCTCATTGTTTGCCTGTGCCGCTATTTCTGCACCCTGTTGTATGAATTTTGCTGCGATTGCCATAAGTCCTCCTGTACAAAATGACTACAAAAAAAGAAG
>CAXTUE010000133.1:9734-10229 GCA_964247355.1 uncultured Ktedonobacteraceae bacterium
TGCTTAATCCTCCAGAGTATTTCTTTACTAATAAAAAAAGAGAACCTCCCGCAAATGGGAGGTCCTCGTGAGGATACCTGCTTTGGATAGGGGGCGTCGTTGCTCCCGTTAGTCTCCCTGTGTTCTGCGCGTTGTCAGTGTGGCTAGCCCTACCAAATTCTTTGTTTGCCCTACCAGACCCTCAAGACTAATCGGTCTGGTAAGGCAAGTAAGGAGGAGGCTAATCACTACTACAAGGCTTACAAGGAGAAGTGCTACGACCAGGAGTACGACTACAAATAAAGAAACCGACGCTATCGCGCCGGTTCCGAGAATAAGCATACTTGCAGCCGCCATGTGCATTGTGTACATAGCAGGCATAGAGGACTGTTCAAAGGACATAGCCTGAGCGCAACCTTGACAAGCAGTCATTGCTGTTTGTGTTGTACTCATTGCCGTTGACATTCTTTTCAACTCCATACACTGCTTCATAGTACGTAATAGTACGTATCTTTT
>CAXTUE010000134.1:0-2145 GCA_964247355.1 uncultured Ktedonobacteraceae bacterium
CCTATAACCCCGTCATATATCGGCCCCCTCACCCCTTTACTTGGACGTTTTGATTCCGGTCCCTACCTTCGGCATATCCACCTTATTTCGTTAAAACGCATAATCGGATATACATTCCCACCCAACAAAGGATACTCAAATGATGTTGGGCAACAAAGTAGGGATTGAGGCTTTCATTCTATAGTTAAGAGTTGGCAAGATAGTTAAAAAAGTACGCCCACGTTCGTATGTATTAATGTGGCATTTTTCTCACTTGAATAAATAGAACAAATGTCTTATTCTTAATATAAGCAGCAAAATATTTTTCGATGGCGGAGGGAACCCTTCATGGCAACCGACTTTGCGCATTTACACGTTCATAGCGAATATTCTCTTTTGGATGGCTTTAGTCGTATCAAGAAGCTGGTGCAGCATACAAAGGAACAGGGCATGAGCCATCTCGCGATCACCGATCACGGCGCGATGTATGGGGCTATCGAGTTTTACAAGGCATGCAAGGCGGGCGGCATTAACCCGGTGATAGGTATCGAGGCATACCTGACCGAGGATATGAAGGACCACTCTAAGCGGTTCAGCGACGACTATCACCATCTCTTGATGGTTGCAAAGAACAACAAGGGTTACAACAACCTGATGCGCCTGACGACAATTGCCCATACCGAAGGCTGGCACCTGCGACCACGCATGGATAAGAAGGTGCTGGAAAAGTACGCTGAGGGTATCATAGTCACAACCTCCTGTCTCTCCGGTGAAATTCCGAAGATGCTGCTCAAGGACGACAAAGAGAAGGCATACCAGACCGCGAAATGGTATATGGATGTTTTCGGGCGCGAAAACTTCTACATCGAGATTCAAGAGCATCACGGCATCTTCGACGATGGACAACCCTCACCACAAGGCGAGCTGAACCAAAAGCTGTATCAGATGTCCAAAGACTTGGACATTCCGATGGTGGCGACGAACGACCTGCACTATGTCGAGCCGCACGATCACGCCTCGCATGATGTTTTGTTGTGTGTGCAAACAGGTAAACAACTCGACTCGCCCAAACGTATGCGTTTCGATAGCAACGAATATTTTTTGAAGAGTCCCGCCGAGATGTCGCGACTTTTCCCTGAACTGCCCGATGCGTTGCTCAATAGCGTACGTATCGCTGAGCAGTGCAGTGTTGACCCACTCGCATACAAAGCTAAGCTGCCAAACTACACCATTCCAGCAGGTTATGACTCGCAGGACGCTTACCTGTATGCATTATGTTTGGAGGGCGTCAACGAGCGTTTCGGTGGGATGAACGACACGATTAAAAACCAGCTTGACTACGAATTCAACATGATCGCGCAAAAGGGCTTTGTGCCATACTTCTTGATTGAATGGGACTTCGTGAACTATGCGCGTTCAAACGGGATTCGCTGTTCGGCAAGAGGTTCGGCGGCGGGTAGTGTGCTGGCGTATACGTTGGGTATCACCAACGTTGATCCACTGCGCTACCAGTTGCCGTTCGAGCGGTTCTTCAATACTGAGCGCGCCGACATGCCTGATATCGACATGGACTTCCCCGATGACCGGCGTGAAGAAGTCATCGAGTATGTCACCAAGAAATACGGCGATGATAGCGTGGCACAAATGGTGACGTTCAACACAATGGCGGCGAAGGCGGCTGTCAAAGACGTGGCGCGCGTCATGGGACAGCAGGACATCGGAGACCGCATCACACGTCTCATTCCAACGGGTCCTAAAGTGACGCTGGGAGGCTCGTTGGAAAATGTACGAGAACTGAATGCGCTCTACAACGAGAGTACACCTGCGAAAGAGATTATCGACCAGGCATTGAAGCTGGAAGGCTCGGTACGTACGACTGGAGTACATGCGGCGGGCGTCATTGTAGCCAATGAGGCACTCGAAAACTTTGTGCCGCTCCAGCTGCGTGACCCGAAAGACCCAGGCAAGGGACGCATCACCCAATATGAGCAAGCACATCTTGAGGAACTGGGACTGATCAAGTTCGACTTCCTGGGCCTCTCCAACCTGACCATTCTCGATAACGCGGTCAAATTTATCAAGGCATCGCAGGATGAAGACGTGATTCTTGAGAAGATTCCGCTTGACCCGATAGGAGAGCCGGTACAGGACAGGAAACGTGAAAAG
>CAXTUE010000134.1:2185-10213 GCA_964247355.1 uncultured Ktedonobacteraceae bacterium
ATATCAAGCAACTCAAACCAACGCGTGTCGAAGACGTGATGGCGATGATCGCGCTGTACCGTCCCGGCCCGATGGATAGTATTCCCGATTTTATCGCGGCAAAACATGGTCGGAAGAAAATTACCTATCTTGATCCACGCCTCGCCGAATGGTTGGAGGAGTCTTATGGCATCATCGTGTATCAGGATCAGGTGTTGTTTATCGCGGTCAACATGGCGGGCTTCTCGTGGGGCAAGGTCAACAAGTTCCGTAAGGCACTCAGCAAAAAGAAGATGGATGAGGTCGAGGGCTACAAGGTCGATTTCGTCAAGGGTTGCGTCGCCAGTGGCATGAAGCAGAAGGACGCGGAAGAACTCTTTACACTGGTTCTCCCGTTTGGCGGCTATGGTTTTAATAAAGCACACGCTGCCAGCTACGCCGTTGTCGCGTTCTACACGGCCTATCTAAAGGCTAACTATACGGCGGAATTTATGGCGGCAACGATGACGACGGAGGCGGCGGACGCGAAGAAAATCGCCAATGCCATTGCCGAGTGTAAACGTATGGGCGTCGAGGTGCTTGGACCGGACGTGAATATGAGTGATCGCGGCTTCACGGTCCAGTACGGTGGAGTACGTTTCGGCCTGCTAGCAATAAAGGGCATTGGCGAGGGTCCAATTGAAGAGATTTGTCGGGTACGTGAGGAAAGCGGGCCATTCCGTACACTGGCGGACTTCTGTACACGCGTCGACCCGAAGTTCGTCGGCAAGGGTGCAATTGAAACGTTGATCAAAGCGGGTGCCTTCGACTCGCTGGAAGATGGTGAGGGTGTGCGACATATGCTGCTCGACGCCGTTGACCGCGCAATGAACTTTGGCAAATCAGAGCGTATGGCGAAAGAACGCGGCATGGTGAGCCTGTTCGGTGAGATGGAAGAGGTCAGCAATAGCATTGAATTTGCGCTAAATACAAAGGCCAAAGAGATTCCACGCAAGCAGCTTTTGAACTGGGAAAAAGAACTGATCGGCGTCTATGTCTCGAAGCATCCACTAGCGTATCTCACCGAAATCATGAAGGATACGGTAAAGCACAACACAGGCATGATTACCGAGGAGCACGACCGGCAAAAAGTTGTGCTTGGTGGCATGATTACGGAGGCGCGACGTATCACCACAAAGAAGGGTGATACGATGTGCGTGGTCAAGCTGGAGGATATGTTCGGCTCCATTGACGTAACCGTGTTTCCGAAGGTGTATGAGCAAAATCCAGAATTATGGGCCGAGGATTCGGTTGTGATTGTGTACGGAGATGTTCAGATTCGACGCGACGAGCCGAATATTTTATGTACACGCGCCGAACGCCTGAAAGCTGTGGAGGAAGAAATGGACCGCAAGGAATATCACGTATGGCTCACAGTTCAGTTGAGTGGCACAGACGAACGCGCAATCTCCGACGACAAAATTCGGGTGCAGGACCTGTACCGCTATATCTCGGAACGCCCCGGACGCGATCACTTTGACGTGTTCGTTGTCAATGGCGAGTGGAAGACGCGCCTCGTACCCGAAAACAACACTATGCAATATACTCCTGAACTACATGCAAGGATAGAGGCATTGCTGGGGCCAGGCTCTGTAGACCCGCAACCCATCACTCGATAATGTATCTGTGGGTGACCCGTCAATCATCATGTGGTAGAGACCAGAGCACCTTTGCCTTTATCATTCGGAGAATGATGAAGGCAAAGGTGCTCTGGTCCTTGCTAAGAAACCTTTGCTCTTGCATGCTCGTATATGCCTAAGAAGTTATCCTTAAAATACGTAACCCTACTAACAAGAAAAGGCTAAAATAATCGTGGGTTCCGAATATATGGGGCCATTATCAGACCCCGATAAACAGCAATTCGCACACAGTACGCCTTCGCCGCATCCGGTGCAACAGAATGCACAGCAGCAGGAGCCGAGCTATCGCGAACACGTAACACAACCACTGGGCGCTCCCGGCTTCCAATCTGTGCCTTATCCACTCCCACCAGTACAATCCCAACAAACATATCAACAAGCTACACCCCAACAAAGACAACAAGGACAGCAAAACTATCCGCAACAGGGACAAGCACAACAGCCGCCAGCTTATCCCCAGCAGGGACAGCCGCACTATCCGCCCGCCTATCCCAACTATGGCTATCCAGCTCAGCCACAGCAGCAACAATACGCGAATAATGGGTACGCGCCTTATGTACCATACCAGCAACAACAATATCATCCTTATAATAATGGATATGCAATGCCACAACAGAGCTATGCTGGTTATGCCTACGGGTACCCGCCCTATTATGGTTATGCGTACCCTGCACAGCTTACACGTCCGAAGCGTGATGGCTACCTGTTTACAATCTCTATTCTGTCGGTGATCGGTTCATCGCTCGCCACACTTGGAGGGCTGGCAAGCATCGTCATTTTGTCGCTGCTCGCACTTGTGCCATCGAGCAGTTTCAACGGTAAGCAGGATCAATTGTTTAGTGGTTTAGTGCTCTTCGTCGCGCTTGCCGTCGCAGGTTGTCTTGGCGGCAGCTTTGGCCTGTTTCATAGCATCCGTTCACTGCTGAGAAAGCCATCATCCGACCTCAAGCTCCCTCAGTGGTGGATATTCCTGGCCGCATATGTCGTCGTTATTGTTATCGCGGCTATTCTGCGTGCGAATGGATTGGCAGTTGCTAATTTGCCGTTAGCAGTAATTCTTATCGCGCTTGCTGGTTTGTTGCCCGCACTAACGATACTTTCATTGGGAGTACGACGTTTACACTTTCCACGAAACGCGCGCTGGCCCACGCGCTGGCGACGCTTCGCGGTAGCGATTGCAAGTGGAGCAACGCTAGCGATTGTGCTTGCGCTGGTCTTTGAGAGTATTCTCACTGTCGTGGCCTCGGATTTGCTGAAGACCAGTTCAGGCTTTTCGCTGGACAATCCTAATCAACCCTTACCATCAGATCCACGCTCGCTCGGCTTTTTGTTCGTGCTCGTCTCGGTGATCGCGCCGCTTGTAGAGGAGGCGGTCAAACCGCTTGCGATTGTGGCAATGATTGGCCGCATCGAAAGTGCGGCGGAGGCGTTTGTGCTTGGCCTAAGTTGTGGCATTGGCTTTGACCTGATCGAGACATCGGGCTATATCAGCTCTGGCTATAATTCCTGGCTCGACGTGGCACTACAGCGTAGCACAGCAGGATTGTTACATGGCCTTGGCGCGGCAATGGTCGCGCTCGGCTGGTACTACCTGACGCACCCAAAGGCTAGTCATCATCGCTTCCTGTTCGGCTTTGGCTGTATGCTCTACGCTGTACTACAGCACGCAATCTGGAATGGCTCGTTTCTCTTGCAGACCCTGCCAGCGCCGATTGGCCCCTATCTGGCCGATGGCGTAATCGGTAGTGGCGCGTTTGCCTTCCCCGCCTTCTTGCTGGTTTACATTGTAGAGTCGATTTTGATGTTGACCTTCTTCATCTTCGTAACGGGCAAGATACGCACAAACAATACACTCACTCCACCCACATCGGCAATCAGTGAACGACTGCCTGCGCCGCATGCGACTGGTGGACTGCAACAAGTCAGTGGAATAAGGGCGTAAACTGACTCAAAAAACACAATTGACCTCCATGTGGAGGTCGATTGTGTTTTTTGAGTCAGTTATGTCCCTTCGACAATGTAAATAATCCTCTTACGCATGCTCGCCGTATAGCCTGAAATTTGTTCTAGCTTCTGTGCTATCCAGAGCAGGTATGTGGCTCTTTGTAGGATGGTGGCGTCGGTCTGTAGTGTGGTAAGCGCGGAGGCTTTGGCTTGCATAGTTAGAATGTCGTCGCAGAGTGGAAAGTAGCGCAAACTGACGAGTGTCTTTTCGGCCTCGATGGATTTGGCAAGATCGGAGTCGCGCTGCGTGAACGCTTCTAGTGTTTTTTGCAAGACATGCTCAAGTTCGCGCCCAAGGTCGAGTAGGCCGCGTAGAATAAAGGCATCTTTAAAATTGCCTGATGCATCAATGGGAGTGCTAGAAATGGTGTAAGCTTCTTGTACGCTTCCTGTTTGTTGATACAAATCCACGATATGCAAAAGAGCTTCCGCGATTGACGCGATAGCATCGCCAATACGTGCAAGATCATCACTTATATGCAGCGATGCGGTGAGCAGACGCATGTCTTGTCCAGCAAGCGGTTGTTGAAGAATCAAAAGTCGTACCGCTTGCCGCTCTGCTTGCGCCGCTAAACTTTCTATGAGTGTGTCGTCTGCTACAACAGAAGATAAAGATGTATAATTGCCTGATTCCAACGTACTAAGTGTTTGTGCGAACACACTTTGTACGCGAGAACTTAGCTGCATCATATAGGTACGCAATTCGAGCATTCCCTTGTCAAGGTTTGTCCTGGGCATAAAAGACTCCTAACTGCTTCCTCACCCTGAATATGACACTTACACTGCAACGTTCTTACTGTTTATCCACATTTAGTGAGGATAACTTTTCCACAGTTTTATTGTATTATATCGAGGCGATGCACATTATCCACATTTGTTTTCCACATTTTGTTCACACTATCGCTTCGATATATCAGTGCGATATATTTTATCCACATTATTTTCCACAAGTTTTCCACTTATCCCCGTTTTTTGTTTTTGCTTAAAACTTTTCCACAAACAATGTGCATAAGTTATCCCCATTTCCACATCGTAACAGTTCAACTGTAACACTCTTACTGTTTATCCACATTTTTTGGGGATAACTTTTCCACAGTTTTATACACTTATATCGTTCCGATATAAGTTTTCCACATTGACTGTGCATAACTTATCCACAGTTTTTAGGAGTGGGGATAACTCTGGCACAAATTTCAAAAAGGTTATTAAGCTATCTATCGGGCATAGTAAGCAGAAAGTGGAAAAACTAGCTAAAAATGTGGATAACTAGCTGCATTTGTGGATAAACAGAGTTCTGTATGGAAAGCTTATAGTTATCCTCAAAAGATGTGGATAAGTTTTCCACATTATAAGATTAAGGGGGATAAGTTCTAAAAAGTTTCCACATCTTTTGGGGATAAGTTTTCCACATATCTATTACTATGGGGATAAACAGAAAACTTATCCCCACTGCTAGTGGATAAGTTATCCCCATTTTTCTCAGACGCAAAATGATGGGGATAAGTTATCCCCACTCTTTGGAAGTTATCCACAGCTTTTTTTAGCGACCTGTCTATGGGGATAAGTTATCCACAGGCGTTAGAGTGGCTTTTGAAGCCATTAAAGCGCAAATGCGAAGATAGGCAAACGTTTGCAGAACAGAAGTTATCCGCTTTTCCACATCCCCTACTACTGCTACGATTCTTATATATTTTTATATAAATAAGAATCATAGTATATAGAGCATGTGGAAAAGTGGATAACTCTTTCTGAGAAGGATTTTTTGAGGATTTCATTTTGTTCTTGTACATGCGTCCTATTATTAATATGTAAACCTATATGTCCTATGCTCTTACATATCGGTAATGCGCGTAAGTACAATAGAATTGTTCTCTCTTACTGGTGTGTGCTAACGTATTTTTTTCGTCCTATCATGCGTTCTATATAGTGTAGCAATTTGCTGTTTGGTATCGTTTGTAACTCGTTGAGGAATGACAATGACAGCTTCTCCCATTGAGGCAATTAAAGCGAAAATTGATATCGCGGAAGAGATTGGTCTGGTTGTTCGCTTACAGAAATCGGGCAAGGCTCTTAAGGGGCTATGTCCATTTCATAATGAGCGCACGCCCTCATTCTATGTCTCTCCTGAGTCGCAGACGTTTCGTTGCTTTGGCTGTAACGAAGGTGGCGATATCTTTTCTTTTGTGCAGAAGCAGCAGGGGCTAGAGTTTCGTGACGCGCTACACTATCTCGCGGAAAAGGCTGGCGTTGCTGTCGAGGATACGCCTGGAAGAGACCCGGAAGAGGAGCGGGAACGTAGCGCGCTTAAAGAGCGGTTGCGCAAATTGAACGAAGATGCTCTGCTCTGGTTTCATCAGGCACTATTGCGTTCCAGAGAGGCGTCAGAGGCCCGTGCATATGTGCAGAGTCGTGGTATATCATCCGAAACCACACTCGCGTTTAGCCTCGGCTACGCGCCTGATTCGTGGGATAGCCTTTCGCGCTATTTGTTGACGCAAGGGTATACGGAGCGTGAACTGGTTATGGGAGGACTAGCGCGTGAACGCGAAGGCACAATTGCCAGCGAGGGCGGTAACGGTATCTACGACTACTTTCGTAACCGTTTGATTTTTCCCATTCGTGATACGCGTGGGCGCGTAATTGGCTTTGGCGGTCGCGCATTAGGAGATGGCAAACCGAAATATCTCAATTCGCCACAAACGTCCCTGTTTGAGAAAAACACTGTTTTATATGGCATAGACATGGCGCGTGATGCAATAAAACAGGCCGGACAAGTTGTTATTGTAGAAGGATATGTTGATGCTGTGATCGCGCACCAGTACGGCACAAAGCAAACGGTAGCATGTATTGGTAGCGCGATCACGGAGAAGCATATACAGCAAATCAAAAAACTTACCAAGCAGGTAACGCTGGCCCTTGATCCAGATGCAGCGGGCAGCGCGGCAACGGAGCATGGCATTCAAGAGGCGCTAAAAGGTTTTGACAAAACTGTTGTCGCTGTACCCCTTGCGGGCAATGCATCGGTCTCGCGCAAAAGTAAGAATGGACCAGTGTCGCGCGGCATAATTATGCTTGAAGAGCAGGTCGATGCCGAGATCAATGTGTTGCAGTTACCGGCGGGAGAGGACCCCGACGAGGTAATTCGACGCGACTTCCCGCTCTGGCTGTATGCTGTAACGCATCCATTGCCACTTATTGACTACTACTTCGTAATAAAAACAGAGGACTTGAACTTACGCGAACCGCACGGGAAAACAGAGGCGGCAAAACGTTTACTTCCTGTGATTGGCATGATAAGTGATCGCATCAAGCGTGATGCATATGTGCGTAAGCTGGCGTCGATGATTGGCATTGACGAGCGAGTATTGTATGAAGAGTTGCAGCGTGTTCTACGTAGTCAAAAAACGCAGGGAGTGGCGGCGAGTTTTGTAGGCCCGGCTGGGCAAAAGCAAACAAAAGTAGCGACACCTTCAGAAGAGCCAGAATGGTTACATGAGGGAAAATCAGAGGGTAAGAGAGAAGAGTCCTATCCACAAAGTACTAGTGTTACCAATTCTGCGGCTTCGTACGTTAGTATTGACAAGAGTAAGGCGGATAGGCTACAATGGGAGGACTACCTGATTGGGCTACTCTTGCAAAATCCTGGTTTGAATCCATATGTATGTGGTATAATACATGATGGTGACTTCGCAGGGACAGACACGCGAGAGTTGTACCATATACTAAATGCTCTGTATCAACGTAGTTCTTCCCCCTCATATCAATCCTTAGAACAACTTGTGCCTGTGGAACTGCAAGCAGCAGTCGCCAGAGTGCAACAGTCCGTTGAGTCGAGGTCCCCTTTAGATGGGGTGGGACAGGTGAAAGCTGCTGTCCAATGTGCTACACTACAAAAACTAACACGCTTGTAACAACTGAATACGTAATTACAAAATTTACTGCGTGAGGCAGTCGACTCCGGCGATAGAGCAGGAGTACAGCAGCTTCAGCAACGGTTAAGAGAAGTACACCAGCAGGTGCGAACAATCGACTCTGCGACTTCCCTGCAAGGATGATTTTACACAGTTAGTCAATGAGTGCAATTCTTTTACTCAGTCGGAATCGGAGAGCAGGAAATTTTTCCTTTTTATTATTATCATGACAACCTGTTTTCTGAAGGGGGATGCCAGAATGGTGAATAGGGAACAAGATGTGATGGATCGCGTAGAGGAAGAGCGGGGTGGAGTTGCAAGGGGAAGTAAAGATGTTTTTTTGTTAGATCGTTTTGAAGAGTCTATGTTAAATCATGCAGATAATGTTTTTAGTGTCGATGCCATAGGTCATCACACTCAAGCGGCTGAGGGAAGTCTTGCGACATCTTCAGAAG
>CAXTUE010000135.1:0-10107 GCA_964247355.1 uncultured Ktedonobacteraceae bacterium
TGCTTGCACAGTGCGAAAGGCATGTTGATAAGAAAAGAAGGTCGCAACCGCTCCTAACTGGGTACGTTGAAAGAGTTCGGCAATATCTTGTGGCAAACAGGATTGCAGAAAAGTTTCCCAGTAAGCTCTTGTTGAGACTTTCCGTAGCAGTTCGAGGTCCGCTAGAGCAGTTTCTTGTCCATGCAACATCTCTGCCATTTCTGCTGGCATCACAACTTCTGCTAACTGTGTAGCACTCGTTGGTGAGATTGCTTTAAGTGTGCGTAACAGGGAGGCGAAACGTAGTATATTTGCTTCTTTTACACGCTCGCCAATCACACCCATATCCAACTGCTGTATAAGTTCGGCCATCTGCTCCTGAGAGTATCCTACTCTCCGCATCAGTTGTAGTATTTGGTCTACTGGTCCTATGCTACTTACACTGGCCTTCATTGCGATTTTCCAGACTGGTAGCAAGGACAGTAACATTTGAGCTTGCAGTGGTGTAACCTTTTCGAGTGCATGCAATGTCCAAAACAGACTTTGCAAGCTCACATGCTCAGATTGCCAGGCAAATTGCTGCATATCTAGTGACGCTACAAAAAGCCGGAGTTGCACTGGTGGATATTCATAGGTCTGTAGTTGCCTTACCACATCAGGAAAGTTGCGAACTGTTGTCCTACTGACAAGCGCTTCTACCGGCAGTTCTGCAAGGAGTGTGCTTGCTTGTATGGAAGAAATTGTGCGGACAGTTCGTACCAATCTGAAAAGGTCTTGCACATTCTCTTCTGTCATACGCAAAGCAATGTGTTTCACGTTGAGTCTCTCGACAACCACATGTGCAAGTGCAGTATCCACATACTTGATAGCCTGAAGGAGTCCTGACACATCTTGATACGAACATTTGAGCAGTTTGGCACAGATGTCTTGTATGCCCACAACCCTGACAACCCGTTTCATCAATTGGCTCGCCTCCTCGCGATTCAGGCGCGCCACCTTGTAGACATAGCGTAGTGCATCAACCAGCGTTTCTTTGCTGAACTGCTCTGCCGTTCTGTCTTGCAATTCCCGATTGAGCAGCAATTGTTTTAGAATATCCTCGTGCCTCTGGCGCGCAAGACTGTCGTACACAGTGATATAGTTAGACGGCTTCACACGCAAATACTCTTCAAGCGTAGAGACGACCAGATGCTGAATGTTTTCCTGGTTTACTTGCCCATATTGACGAAAGACATAGCTAAGAAACAACTCTCTTGCCTCCGTCGGATGTAGCACCAGATCGTAGAGTTGTCCATAGCCAGTAACCGTTGCGGAAACCAGCAATTTCTCTTTTTCTAACTGTCGAATCTCGTCCTGCAGTAGATTTTTCACAAAGAACGTATGTGCTCGTATTTCGTACCGTTGCAGTACACACAGCGTTGCTAGCGTGGTACCATAACGAACAAAATACTTTGTCTCCAGTGCCTGATACAGGTCTTCTTGCCGGACCTCGCTCAAGTGCATACTCGGCCCAAGCATCTTCCACACATCTAAACGACTGCGTGAGATAACCAGATTATATGCGTGCTGCTTTTCGAGAATTATTACATTGTCACTTTTCAACGCATCTTCGTATTGTGGCGTCTGTTGACGTAGTGTTGAGATATACCGTTCAATCACTGACAAAAATATATTCTCGGAATGGACCGCTATTTTTTCATCATCGGAAAATACTTGTAAATAAGCTGCATCCTCCGCGTACGTCTCCTGTTGGTTTATTCGCGAAACAAGCAGACATTGAGCATGAGTTGGCGGAAAATCTCTCCATTGTCGACAAAACTCGCTTACCTCTCTTGCCGCAAGATGACAGTTATCCAACACGTAGAGCGTGCCAGGGAAATCATGCTCTCGTGCAAGCGCATACCATCTTCGACCATCACCCGCTTCGGCCTGCCGCACATCTTTATAACCGACACGATAACCAGCGTGTTCCTGAAGATGTTTTGCAAACGTAAGAGCTAACACTGTCTTCCCTGCCGCTGCTCGCCCCAGTAGCAGGACACGATGTTTCGCTTGAAGCACTCGCTCAATCTGAGCGAAATACTCTTTTTCAGGCACATAGACTCGCCCCCGCTCATAATCTTCTTGCAACCAGCTTCCCTCAGCATCGAGAAATGTTTCCAGACGCGTGAAATAATTCAGAGGATCGCGGGCAAAACGAAAAGGGTCTCTCAAATCGGAGGACTTAAAAGAGCCTTCTGCACGAAGTAAAAAAATGGTGGCGGGGTTACTTCCCAAGCGAACGAGTAGCTCAGGCGTCTGTTCTTCATGTATGCCTTCCAAAAGCAAGGCGGCTTGCCCCTGCTCAAACGCCTCTTGAATCGACCTTCCAAAACCGATAGCACGATAAAACGAGGCGGCGAACGTTCTTGCGGCATCATCACCAATTGCCGCATTCATCCCCACAACACACTCAATTTCCTGATGTATCGCTTCGGCTTGAATTTTAGAATAGCAGGCGTTGAGCACAACTAAACGAATGTTGTCCTTCAACGTTTTGAAAACAGAGGTGAGAGCTTTGATGCCAACAGGTTTAGGAAAGCCATCATTTCCCACGAATTGCAGTTCTCCCGTTGTAGTGCCATGCCCACCAAAATGAACAATTTGCGGACGATAGCGGTTCAGAGCTTGCAACAAATCATCCGGCCTTGCAGCCCACGCTGAGTTTAAGACAATATGGTCACGCAGTTCAGATGCATATATCTTCTCATCAATCGCTCGCATCTCCTCATCAAGTGCAAGCTTACTTGTTCCAAGAGGATTGGCCGCAAGAAATAATACTTGAATATTGTTCAAGCCCCGACTCCTTCAATGTAAGGCAATATACATTCCCCTCAATGCATTATAATATGCAAAGGTACCACTGTATAGATGCTACACAAGCTTTACGCGACGTAAACTCATAATTCTTTTTGTAGTTCACTCCATCTTTTTATAAACAGAAGGGGCTTTTGCTCTTGTTGAAAATACTTACGCACTCGCATATTATCTTCCAGATAAAGCGTTTCATACACCCATACATCATGCAGACGCTTGAATCCATAATTCTCTGCTGCTATGTTCACGTCTTCCTGTGAAAGAGCTAGTACTGTCCTATATGCCTGTAAAAAGCTTCGACACAATGCAGCATCGAGAAGAAACGCGTAGTCTAATGCCCTCACAACTTCCCATGCACAAGGCGCAGCATAGGACTGGTCCCAATCAATAATCGCGCTTATCTTGTCTTTCGCAAAAAATAGATTTGCCTCCTGGTAATCACCATGAATGACCTGCTGTTCTAAGCATGAAAAATCAGGCATGTTATTTAAAGATGCAGCGAGCCATTTGCGTTGGTCAAGCAACTGAGCAAGTGCTCTTGTATCTACTTCGTCAAGCTGAGGACGATTGCGAATAAGGTCTTCAAGCCTGTCCATTTTCGCGAGCGTCGCCCTGCTATCGAACACAAAAGACCTTTGTGGAACGCGATCTTGTGGATAGTCGCGAAGCACTTGATGCACCTCACCTAAAAAAGCACCCATAAGAGCAGCGTCCTTTTTTGAGAGCTTGCTACGAGCTACTTGATGGCCTGATGCAAAAGGAAACACAGCATAAAATCGGTCATCATACTCGAGAATAGTTTTGCCATTCGCCAAAGGTAAAGGTACAATTGCGGGCAGACCTTTCGATGCAACGTATGCAATCAATGTATGCTCAGCTACAATCTTCCATCGATCATCGGCTTTATAACGATAGGCGCGAAGAGCATACTTCCCTTCTATCGTCGAAAACAGAAGCGTAGTATGGATAGTGCCGTTGTCGGGTTTCCAGGTAGAGAGAATAGGCTTCAGTTTCCATGCAGCACTAATAATATGTGTAGCAATCACGACGGAACACGACCTATCTATTGAGGTGTATCAAGCATCGCTCGTATAAACCCAATGCCCACTGACAACCAATCAAACGAGCGCGTCCATGTGACCCACTCTTGTTGAGTGGGCCACGCTGGTTTGTAGCGCGGTATCATCTCTTTCGACATGACGATTGCCCACTTGCTCCCCTCGCCAAGTCCGCCGGGCGTGATGCGTATCGTGATATTAAAAACGTTCTCATTGGGAAGGCGCTGCTTCCAGTCGGGCATGATTTTTAGAAGGGGATCACGCCGCCAAACACTCAGAAGTGCAGGAGCCTCTGCACTTTTTCCTTGTGGCATAGCCAACACCTGTCCGACAACGGCAGAACGTTCCCATTCGGGAAAGCGCAATGAGACGGCATAGCGGTATTCATCTAGCCCCATTGCCTGTAACACAACTTGCGCACCCTCGCGCGCAAAACGTCGTTCAGTATCGCTTTGCCAGATTTTGACCATCGCATCGAGACGCTTTTTCTTGTCGTCTTCGCTCAAATCCGCGAGCGGGCCGCTATTTTGCGGATACTGTTGTCTTTGCATGCAAAGCTCCTAGACCAGCAGGAAAGTAGGAATGTAGCCAAGTGACGAGATCGTCCGCCAATGGCGCAACAAATGTACTGAGCGTATTCTCTGGATAACTGCGTAGTTGCAGACTATACGCGTGTAGAAACTGTCGTGTGAGCGCAGCCTCCGGTGTTCCTTGTTCGGGTTGCGGCGCGTACATGGTGTCCCCCACAATACTATAACCAAGTGCGGCAAGATGAGCACGTATTTGATGAGTGCGCCCCGTTATTGGTTGCACCTCAAGCAACAGAAAGCCCCCTTCACTTGCAAGCAAGCGACAATGCGTTACGGCTTCATCACCATCGGGTCCAACGATACAGCGTCGACGCTCTTCAGGATCGCGTTGCAAAGGTCCATCCAACTCAAACATATCACCGTCGAGTGTGCATACATCGAACGTATCATCTATCTTTATCTCCTGCCTATCCTGCATATGTCGTGTCACCCGAAACGATGTGCGCGGCTTCGCCCACTCTGGTGCTCCCTTACGCACAACAGCGAGATAGCGTTTCTCAATGGTATGATCGAGAAATTGCTTGATAATATGTCTACGCGAACGCTCAGTCCTTGCAAGCGCGACAACACCCGATGTATCTTTGTCGAGTCGATGAAGAAGGCAGGGACGCTGCAATGGACCATCTTCCTTTCGTAGCCGCGCCAGACGCCTCTCTCGCAACATCGTTTGTATATAAAGTGGAGCACCGACCCAATCGGGATCATCAGCCAGTATCGGGGGTTGCCACTCCTCCATCTCCTGCTGAGCAAGATATGCCAGCAAAGCATCCCATAGTGTGTTGCCATCAGCGTTTTTGTACGTTGGATGAATTACAACACCTGCTGGCTTGTTGAGAATAAGCACGTAGCGGTCTTGATGGATGATTGCAATGTCTTCGGGTTTCATAAATGTAAGTATAGATGTTGTGTACGCTCCCGTCAATAATCCGTATCATAGTGACTATAAGAATAAGAAAATATTACCCTCTTCTCATGCATGATAAGATAAATACACGCTACCCATCGTTGTCAAACAGACAAAGAGGTGTTATATGTCGTATGTTGAATACCTTACGCAACCGGAGTTGCGCGACCCTATTATGATTGTTGCCTTCGCTGGCTGGAATGATGCCGCAGAGTCGGCAACGACCGCCGTGAAGTTTTTGATTGATAAGTGGAAACCTACAAAATTCGCGGAGATCGACTCGGAAGATTTTTTTGTCTTCACTGAAGCTAGGCCAACAGTAAAAATGGTTGATGGTCTACAACGAACGGTTGTATGGCCGACAAACCAGTTTTATGCCTACACAACTCCCGACCATACCCGCGATGTGATTCTCTTTCTCGGCGTTGAGCCGCAACTGAAATGGAAGACGTTTAGCCAGACATTCCTTGAGGTGTGTCGTCGCTTCCAGGTATCCGAAGCCGTCTTTCTCGGTGCCTTACTTGCCGAAGTACCGCACTCAGTTACTGTTCCCATCTCAGGAACATCGACCACAACCGACGTGATGGAGCGTTTGCGCGAAATGGATATTCGCAATTCACGCTACGAGGGGCCAACTGGTATGCTTGGTGTGCTGCAAGACACATGTCGGCAAGCCGATATCGCTGCGGCAAGCTTGTGGGCGGCGGCACCACATTATCTTGCGGCGACCCCAAATATCAAGGTTACGGCGGCCCTCCTCGCTTACGTGAATACATTCCTCTCGTTCGGCCTTGATCTTAGCGATATTCAATCGGACGCGGTCCGTTTCGAGGAACAAATCACGGCACTCGTCGCTCGCGACTCAGAGGCAAGTGCTTACGTGCGACGCTTAGAAGAGCAGATTGACGACCACGATAGCGATGATGACGACGATGATGAGGATCCCGATGTCATTGTTGGGACCGGCCCACTGCCAAGTGCTGACTCGCTTATTCGCGGTGTCGAAGAACTATTACGCAAGGAGCGCGAACATGGTTCACAACAGTTTTCAGACGATGACGATGAGGAGAGCGAATGAGTCAAGCACCCTATACATTAGAAGAGGTTTTTCAGCCGCGCTCAATTGCCATATTGGGCGCGTCTCGTGCTCCCCAAAAGTGGGGCAATGTTGCCGCGAAACAGCTCATGGCGGGCGGCTTCCCCGGTAAAATTTATCTCATCAACCCTTCCGTATCAGAGATATTGGGGCAAGCAACCTATCCCAGCCTACGAGACGTGCCGGAGCCTGTCGATCTTGCTATTATCGCAACCTCCTTTGCACACGTTGAACAGGGCATTCACGATTGTATCGCACATAAGGTCAAGGGTATTGTGATTATCACCGCAGGCTTTAGCGAAACGGGACCGGAGGGCCGTGCTCTGGAACAGGCGATAGTTGCACGTTGCCGCGAACATGGTATCCGTATGATCGGTAGCAACTGCATGGGCCTGTATATTCAACGCTCGCACATCAACACGCTCGGTATGGTATTTCCACTTCCCGTCGGTCCCATTGGTCTCGTGTCGCAAAGCGGCAATCTTGGTATGTATTTCTACGCACAAGCACATCTGGATGGTCTCGGCTTCACAACATTTATTAGTATCGGTAACGCAGCTGATGTAACGTTTCCCGAATGTATGCAGTACCTCGCACACGATCCCGACACAAAGGTGATCGCGGGCTATGTCGAAGCGGTACAGGCGAAGACGTTGTGTCAGGTAACGCAGAATATGCTCGAACAGGGCAACTACAAGCCCTCTGTTATTTTGCTGAGTGGTGCGACAGAGGTTGGCGTACGCGCCTCCCTTGCCCACACTGGTTCAATTGCGCAGGTTCGACCAGACTCCGATACAAGCTTGCTCGGAAGCGGCGTTGTACGTGTTGTGCGCTCCGACGAATTATTTCCGGTCGCACAGGCACTCGCGCTTCAACCCCCAACGCCCCACGGTGGCAGCCGTATCGCGATTGTTAGCGATGGTGGCGGAAGCGGTGTCGCAAGCGGCGATGCTGTTATTCGCGCGGGTATGCAGGTGCCTGTTCTCAAAGAGGAAACGCAGCAAGCGTTGAGAAAGCTAATGCCAGCGCGCGCAACCGCGACAAACCCCATCGACGTTGCCGGAGCCGCCGACGAAGACCCCTTATCGTTCGCGCACTTGACAGAGATATGCCTTAAGGACGAAAATATTGATGGCGTCATCATTACTGGTCTCTTCGGTGGCTATCGCGAATTGCTCTCAGAAGACTTTGGTCCACGCGAAGAGGCGGCGGCACACACGTTGGGAGAGCTTGTACGTCACTACAAAAAGCCTGTTCTTGTACAAACCATATATGCGCGTCACGATATACCTGCGCTTCACATTTTGCAGGAAGAGGGTATTCCCTACTACGAATCAGTAGAGATCACCTGCCGCGCAATGGCGGCACTCGTAGAAATCGGTCAATTCCTGGCAACACATTCCTGACACAGAAAGCGAGACTGTAACAATGGACCCAACGTCCAGTATACAAATCGTGCTTGGACTCCTTGTTGCAGTCGGTGTCCTTGTCGTTGTCGCCCGCCGTATAGACGTACCCTATCCTATTCTACTCGTTATCGGCGGGCTACTCCTGGGCCTCATCCCCGGACTACCCGCTATCGAACTAAGGCCAGAACTCGTGCTTCTGCTCTTCCTGCCTCCGCTCTTGTACTGGGAGTCATTGAACACCTCATTTCGTGACTTTCTCGCTAATCTGCGTTCAATTTCCTTACTTGCTATCGGCCTTGTCATTGCTACAACCTGCACGGTTGCGGTTACTGCCCATACAGTTGTAGGTCTTTCATGGCCCACTGCATTTGTGCTAGGGGCTATCGTCTCACCTACCGATACGGTTGCCGCCGCCGCAATTGCCCAACGTCTCGCACTGCCCAGACGCCTGAATACCGTGCTAAGCGGCGAAAGTCTTGTGAATGATGCGACAGCACTCGTTGTGTATGCAACTGCGGTCGCCACCGTCACTGAAGGCTCGTTTTCGTTGCTCAATGCTGGCCTTGAATTTTTCAAAGCAAGTATTGGTGGCGTACTACTTGGTTTAGCAGTTGCGTGGTGTATCTTTCAAATTCGTCGCTACCTGCACGATCCTCCCGTTGAGAATACGCTATCTCTTCTCTCAGGCTTTGCTGCCTATATTCCAGCAACAGCACTTGGCTTATCGGGTGTGCTCTCGGTTCTCGCAATGGGCATCTATCTCGGACGTAAAGGTCCAACGATTGTTTCGTCTCAAACGCGAGTTCAAGCTGAACAGATATGGCAAATCGTTGTCTTTCTGCTCAATGGCCTCATTTTTATTCTCATCGGGCTACAACTCAATAGCGTATTGACTCAGCTGAAAGCTACATCCATTACAACACTGCTCTTAGACGCACTTGTCATAAGCGTAACAGTTATTGTTACACGTATGATCTGGGTTTTCCCAGGAACCTACGTACCACGCTTCTTGAGTCGCCGTATTCGCGAAAAAGACCCATATCCCTCCTGGCGCTCTACCGTTATTGTAGGCTGGACAGGTATGCGGGGCGGTGTTTCGCTAGCAACAGCACTTGCGTTACCACTGGCTGTTCATGGTAAGGCACCGTTTCCCAATCGGGACATTATTATCTTTCTTACGTTCAGCGTTATTCTTGCAACGCTTGTGCTACAGGGACTGACACTGCCACAACTCATTCGCCGCTTACGCTTGCCTACTGATGATAGCGCGGAGCGAGAAGAGGCAAAGGCCCGGCTAAAAGCCGCGCGTTCAGCACTTGCACGCTTGGACGAGCTTTCTACCGAGGAATGGGTCGAGCAAGAGATGGTGGATGATTTGCGCCTTCACTTCTCCGACCAGGATCGACGTTTCACAGCCCGCTATCACGGTACAGAGGACGGTGCAGACCAAGAACATAGGGCAACAGCCTATCAACGGCTGAAGATGGAATTGATAAGCGCAGAGCGTCATACTATCATCGACCTACGGAATCAAGGTATCATCAATGATGAGGTGATGCGCAAGATACAGCATGACCTCGACCTTGAGGAACTACGATTGCAACCTTAAATTGAAGAGTAAAACGGGAGGAAAAAATGAGTCGTCGAGATATGATTCGCATGAATGAAGAGGAGATACACGCATTTCTTGAGGAACAGCGCACAGTCCAGATAGCCACAAACGATCACGATGGTTGGCCTCACCTAGTCGCAATGTGGTACGTGTTGATAGATAATCAGATAGTCTTCTGGACGTATGCAAAATCTCAAAAAACTGCTAACCTGCGGCGAGATGCAAGGCTTACCTGTCTTGTAGAGGCCGGTGAACGCTATGAAGAGTTACGGGGCGTCGAGATTAAGGGACAGGCAATGCTCAAGGATGACCTCGAAACCGTGCAACGCATAGGCGAAACCATCTTTGAACGTTATACAGGCCCCTTAAATGACGCTACGCGCCAGATGGTTGCAGCACAGGCGGCAAAACGCGTAGTGTTCTTTGTGGAACCTAAAGAAATAGTATCGTGGGATCATCGGAAGCTAGGTGGAACGTATTAACGACAAAAGAAACACTTCCTCATGCAACGTTCTGTTGCATGAGGAAGTGTTTCTTTTGTCGTTAATAGTATTACTCTTCCGGTTGTGTCGGTCCAATACCCATACTTGAGTAGTATTGCTC
>CAXTUE010000136.1:0-10039 GCA_964247355.1 uncultured Ktedonobacteraceae bacterium
TAATTGTTGGTGTTTTGTATTATTTTTTATATTTGCCCCCTACATTCTATCTCGCCAGAATATTTCGGTAATACAACCATACATAGACACATATCATTTGATACCTCGCATATTCTCCCTATAATGTCGAGTGGAAGGGGCGGGCATGAGAAACTTGTGCCGCGAACCTTACATTGGATAGGGATGAACGATATGTGACTCGCCGCATTGTGCGAGACATATATCTGGGGAGGCGAGAACACGACATATGGAACACACTCCGTATCTTTCTATTATTGTGCCAGTCTACAACGAAGAAGAGAATGTGCTCCTTCTTCACACAAGTCTCACGCGTGCTTTGCGGGGACTAGACGCGAGTTATGAAGTTGTCTATGTGGACGATGGCAGTACCGACGGTACTTTTGTACAACTCAAGTACCTTATTGGGAGCGATCCTCATGTGCGCGTTGTGCGCTTACGTCGCAACTTCGGACAAACCGCAGCTATGGCCGCAGGTGTTGAACACAGTAAAGGGAATAACCTGATCTTCATGGATGGAGACCTGCAAAACGACCCTGCTGACATTTCACGCTTGCTAGCGAAGCTGGAAGAGGGTTATGACGTTGTGAGCGGCTGGCGTAAGCACCGGCAGGACGCGCAAATCAGCCGGAAGCTACCGTCATGGATTGCCAATCGCATCATTTCGAGAGTGACAGGTGTCTACCTGCATGATTATGGCTGCACGTTGAAAGCCTACCGTCGAGAGGTATTTCAGCACCTGCGTCTCTATGGTGAGATGCATCGTTTCCTGCCTGCGTACGCTGCTCTAGCTGGTGCTGCGATTACCGAGATGGAAGTCATGCATCATCCCCGTCAGTATGGTGTATCGAAGTATGGCATCTCACGCACGATACGCGTCATTCTCGACCTTGTGACGCTCAAGTTTCTGGGTAGCTATGGCACCAAACCAATGTATCTTTTTGGCATGCTCGGTTTAAGTGGTCTTGTATCGGGAACAACGCTGATAGGCATCATTGCAGGTCAGAAAACATTTGGCTCTCATGTACGCGTACATCGCAATCCACTACTACCCCTTTCCATGTTGTTTTCAGGCTTTGGACTGCAGTGCATTCTTATGGGGTTAGTCGCGGAAGTGCTGATGCGTACCTATCATGAAGCGCAAGGCAAAACACCGTATGTTGTGCGAGATGTGCTTTCGTTTCATCGCCTTACAGTAGAAGAGAACAGTAATATAACTTCAGAAGAGAGCAGTAACGTAACTTCTCTTGTAACTCAGTATTAAGGAGATTTTTTGTGAGAAATTCTATCGTCATTCCACGTCGTGCGAACAGACTTGCGTGGCTTATCGTTCCACTGTTACTGATGGCAATGGCCGTTGTTGGCGGGGTCAGCATATTTATGGCTCATGCAGCTCCTGCGGCAGTTTCGCCGTTGAGCGGGAGTTACACGTTTCGTGGTCTGACCATGTCCGGCCCTAAGAACGGCGTCTATATCACCGGTCGAATACAGCTAGTGGTAAGTGGTACGGCGGTCAATGGTCACTTGTGCGGCCTTAACGTGAGTAGTCTTCCTAGCCACTGCACCGTAGTTACTGGTACGGCTACGGCTACCACTGTAAATTTGACCATTAACTCTGTTGGCAACTTTCCAGTTATTCACGCGGTCGGCACATTCACCGACAACCTGATTCATAAAGGGGCAACGGGTTTTACGGGTACCTATACAGTTGGTTCGGGCGCGAATGTATCGAGTGGTAACTGGACCGGTTTGAATACGGCTGTTCCTTCAATCGCAGGCTCGTGGAGTTTTTACTCCATTGTGCAGCAGGGTAAGGAAAAGGGACATCAGGTACATGGGCAAGTAATTCTTGCGCCCGGTGCCAACGATACCTATACAGGCACTCTTTGTATCAACACCAATACGCACTGCATTCCTGTAAAGGGAACGTACAAATATGGATATATTCGTCTTACTATTGGAAGTCCGGTGGAACTCACGTTGAGTGGTACGTACACTCCTAAGGGCAAACATGTTGCGAGTGGACAGTTCTATAGCAACGACAAGACAAGCGGCGACAAAGGCTATTGGTTGATGCAACGCAACGGCCACGAGCAATAGGCTCTTTTGTGGACCAGTGTAGTACACACTACACTGGTCCATGGGAAATAAGAAGTACAGAAAAATTTATGAGAATACTTATGATTTCGCCCCAGCCATTTATGGAGCCACGTGGCGCACCATTTTGTGTGCAGCAGCATGTGCAGTCATTGTTGGAGCAGGGCTATACGGTTGACCTTGTAACGTATCCAATCGGGAAGAATGTGCAGTTGCCCAATCTTACGATCTATCGCGCGCCTATGGTGCCAGGAATTCGGAGCGTAAAACCGGGGTTCTCGTTCGCGAAAATTCCGTTGGATATCGCGGTATTCTTTACGGCCTTCTGGCGGCTCTGCTGGCGACGATACCGTTACATTCATACGCATGAAGAGGCGGCGTTAATGGGAATTGTGCTGCAGGCACTCTTCGGAGGCAAGCATCTCTATTATATGCACTGTGACCTGTCGCAATTAGTTCCACAGCAGCCATTACTTGTCTCGCTTGTCGCGGCTGTGCAGCAATTCATGATTCGTAAAGCCGACGCCATTGTTGCTTTTTACCCTGATCTCGCGATGTCGGCACAACGCAAGGCACCTCACACGCCTGTGTATACCGTTTTGCCACCGGCTGTCGATGAGGGTTTACCGCCAGCGCGCGAGGAAGATGTGGCGCGACTGCGTTCCACGCTCTCTTTAGAGGGGCATCCAGTATTGTTGTATACCGGAACGCTTGAGAACTATCAGGGTTTGGATACGCTCCTGCATAGTGTCGCGCGTGTGCTGAATGTATTTCCAGAGGCGCGCTATGTCATTGTTGGTGGAAAGCCGGAGCAGGTCGCAGCCTTACGAGTGCAGGCGCAACAGCTTGGTGTGCTTGAGGCAATGCGTTTCGTCGGTCAACGTCCACTTGAGGAGATGCCTGCGTATATGGCCTTAGCTGATGTGCTCTTAAGTCCACGTAGTAAGGGAACACATACGCCATTGAAGCTCTATACCTATCTACGTTCGGGAAAGTCCATTCTGGCGACAGACATCCTGTCGCATACGCAGATACTCACGTCTGAAATTGCCATGCTTGTCCCTTCAACTGAGGATGGGTTGGTCGAGGGAACGTTGGAGTTACTGCGCAATCCAGAGCAGGCGCGTATGCTGGGCAAGCGTGGACAAGCCTATGCTGAGCAACATTATAGCTGGCCTGTCTTCATTGAGAAGAGCAGTCAGGTGCAACGAGAATTTATTGGTGTTCATTAATAAAATGTATTGGGTTATGTGGTGGAGGAAAAAGGTATGCGTTGTCTTGTCACTGGCGTTGCAGGCTTTATAGGGTCGCATCTCGCGGAGCGTTTGCTGAGCGAGGGGCACGAGGTTTGCGGTATTGACGCATTTATCGACTATTACCCGCGCTCTTTCAAAGAGAACAATATAGACAATTTGTGGTCATGGCAAAATTTCAGTTTGATCGAAAGGGACTTGCTCTCAGTCTACCTGCCGCCGGTATTAGAGGGTGTAGACTGGGTGTTTCACCAGGCGGCACAGGCCGGTGTGCGGGCGAGCTGGGGTAGCGAGTTCACACGTTATGCCGATTGTAATGTGCTGGCAACGCAGCGCCTACTGGATGCTGTAACGCAAGCGAAACACATTCGTCGCTTTGTGTATGCGTCCTCCTCATCCGTTTATGGGAATACAACGACCTTGCCCATAACAGAGGATATAACGCCACATCCCGTCTCCCCATATGGAGTGACAAAGCTTGCTGCCGAACACCTGTGTTCACTCTATTACCAGAATTTTGGTGTCCCAACTGTGTCGCTACGTTACTTCACGGTCTACGGTCCGCGTCAACGGCCCGATATGGCCTTTCATCGCTTCTGTAAAGCGATGATCGAGCGCAACCCAGTACATATTCACGGCGATGGACAGCAGACGCGCGACTTCACCTATGTCTCAGATATCGTTGAGGCGAACATGCTGGCCGCGACACGAGAAGCGGCGGTTGGTCAGGTTATGAATATTGCTGGTGGCTCGCGCGTCTCGCTTAGTCAGGTGCTACACCTGTTGCAGGATGTTGGTGGTGCTCCTCTGACTCTCATACATGGACAGGAGCAACACGGCGATGTGCGCGATACGTATGCTGATACAACGCGCGCGGAACGGGTGCTGGGTTATCGTCCAAGTGTGACGTTACAAGAGGGGCTGGCGGCAGAACTTGCGTCTATGGCTACTGTGTACAAGCAGCAGCGCGTACCAGTTGTTGTGGCATAAAGGGTATAGTCGTTAGAACAGGACAAACCAATGAGCCACAAACTTCGTCATACACGGCTGCGAGACTTCGTAAATATGCCAGATATCTCTTTGCTGCCAACAAACAGAATGCATGCAGTTGAGCAGAGCGGCGGTATTGGACAGGTGCCAGTGACCATAACACTGAAAACACCGGCCTTGAAAGAACCTAAGAAAAAAAAGTGGGTAAGTACACTTGTACGTGTCGTACTCACAGTAGTGCTTTTTGCTGTGTTGTTCAGGTCGGTATCATGGTCGTTGCTCGTCCAATCGCTTGCTCATACGCAACATGGTATGTTGCTGGTGGGTGGAATTGTGGGGTTTTGTGGCATTGTCTTGAGTGCGTATCAATGGCGCAATCTCCTCTTTATTGAGCATATTACGTACGACCTCGCAGACCTCATCAACCTGTACATTGTAGGAGTTGCGTTCAGTCATTTCTTGCCAACAGGAATGGGTGGCGACGCGGTAAAAGCTCTTTATGTGGGGCGCGAATCTGGTAATAGTGCGGGTTCTGCGAGCGCGGTTTTGCTCTGTCGCATTATTGGTTTCTTCGGTATGCTGTTCATCGCGCTACCCACATTGCTCTTCTGGCATGAACACCTCGATACGAAGCTTGTGCTCTTGTTTTTCTTATTGGCAATTATTGTGGCGGGTATGATTCTTGGGGCACTGCTTGCCGTAATCTATCTGCCACGCTTTCTACGTGGGCGCTGGTCAAAGCATCGCTTGCTCGCTCCTGTCATTCGAGTTGGGAGTGCTGTTAGCAAGACAGTTCAGCGACCGGCAGCGTTACTTGTGGCGAATATCTACGGTATGGCTTTCTGGCTAGTCGCAGTTCTCAATTGCTATTGTTATGCGCAAGCACTGCATATGGATGTACCGCTCTATTTCTATTTTTTTGTCGTGCCATTGATCTCGCTTATATCGTTTCTACCGATTTCCATCAATGGCTTTGGGTTGCGCGAAACCGCGTTTGTGTATGCGTTTTCCACCGTGCATGTGGCCTCCGCTCCTGCGCTTCTGCTGGCTCTTTTGATGGATATACAAGCGTTATGTTTTGCCGTTGTTGGTGGTGGCATCTATCTCACGATGGGGAGAAAGATACAAACCACACGTGAACGAAAGGTGGCGTAAAGAGATGACGAATGATGCGAATGAGCGTACTCAGTACAAGCTTGGTGGACCTGGAGCTTATCTGCCGCGTGAGGCAGTTGCTATATATACGCCGCAACAGCAGGAACAAGCACCTGTCCAGGTAACTTCTCCATCGTTACCAGGATGGGTGAGTGCAAGCGAAACCTCTTCGTCACCGCCTGAAGATGCTAAAGTAGCAGGGCAAAAACTCAAGCCGCGTTGGAGGCGAGTGACCATTGCGCTCAGCGCGCTTTGTCTCTGTGGCATCGGAATTTTTATCTGGTTGACGACAAGAGGAGTTACAGATGTAACACTTTACCAGGTTGGCAATCAGAATGTGACGCACGCAATAGGTGGCGGCGGTATTGTGTTTCCATACCAGCAACTTTCCATCTCTTATCCCTCGACGGAGCGTGTGGTATCTGTGCTGGTGAAGCCCGGTGATATGGTGACGTTAAACCAACCCCTGTTAAAGCTTGACCCGACGCAGTTAAGCGCACAAATTACACAGGCGTCAAATGATGTGTCGGCGGCACAGGCGTATCTCAATTCTGTTTCATCTGGCGGAAATGCCATAGCAATCGCACAGGCGCAGCAGTCGTACGAGCTAGCGAAAAACAAATATAATGCACTGGTGGCCCAAACGTCCTCGACCATATTGCACAGTGGCAATCTTATCGCGCCTCTTGCAGGTATTGTGACGGCGGTTAACGTCAATGCAGGTGAAGTATTTGCCGCCAACACATCGCTTGTCACGATTATGGATGAGTCAAAAGTGGTAGTACGTGTCAAGATTCCACTCATCAATCTACAGCAGATAAAAGTTGGTCAACCTGCTAGCGTTACGCCCTCGGCTTTGCCAAACGTCAATCTTACGGGCAAAGTGAGTGCTGTTATTCCACGTGCCGATCCACAAACGGATACCTTCGAGGTCTGGATCGAGGTTGTCAACACGAATGGAACATTATTGCCGGGTATGAGTGCCTTCGCACGCATCCAGGAGAAGAGCACGGCCTTGACCGTGCCAAGATTAGCTCTGCTCAATGTTGATCGCGAATCAGTAGTCTTCGTCGCGCGCGATCAGCATGTTTATGTCACGCGCGTACAGGTCGTGGGACAGAACGGCAGCACGATGCTTGTGAAGCAAGGGCTACGTGCCGGTGATCGTGTGGTTGTGGTTGGAAACGCAACGCTGCGCGATGGGCAAGCCGTTCGTGTGCGAGGCATGGAAACAGCCAACAAATCGTGAGAGGTAGTGGGGAGGCAGGTAAAATGCTTGGATTACAACAACACCTATTTGTACAAAGCAAAGTGTTTCGTATGCAGTCCGCATTGCCAATAGGAGTTGGTATCCTTCTGTTCTTGACTAGCTTTCTGCCGTGGATGAAGGACCCACTGGGGAATGCGTATAGCGCGTGGGGCTTGCCTGTGCAACTTGGTTGGTGGGTGAATTTGCCAGATGTTTTGACGCGTTTGCTCAATTATGGTGTATTGTGTACGCTTTGTGCTGCTTATGCGGTGCTTGTTGGGTATGCAGCAATTCGGCCATTTCGCTGGCATACACACTTCGAGAACAGACATATGCTGGCGGCACTTCTTTGTATCGCTCCAGTGTTTCTATTTTGTTTGCAATACCTGCTGATTGACGTGTCGTTTATGGCCCATCTCGCGCAACGCGAAACTCAGTTGCTCTTGATACAACGTCACTTTGGCTATCATTCAGCAGCGCAGCGTATCGCAATTAATCCACTAACGCTTGATATTTCCTCTATGCAACAACGAGCGGTCTTACTTTTTGATCAGGCTTCATTTGGTTTGTTTGGCCCAGGTCTTGCTTGCTGGCTTTTATTGGAATATCGTCGCAGACTTAGTAAGTTGGCGTCCAAGTCGTTCACGTTTCGTACACGGTCTGTGCTGATTGGTGGCGTTGGTATACTGCTTCTTTTTGGCCGTGCACCATTTGGCATGTTCTGTGAGGCACAGGCTAACGGAGCGATAGCGGCGGGAAACTATGCTCCGGCATTACAATGGCTGAATGCCGCCCAGTTGTTCAATCCGCTTTTGAACGATGTGGCCTTTTTTCACCGTGAACGCGGACAGGCATTGTACTTTTTGCATAATAACGACGAGCAGAACGACGATGTGCGCGTGTATCTTGCATCGGCATATAGAAATCAGGGCAATCTTTTTGATGCCTACCAGCAGTTGCTTATTCCGTGGAAGACGCATCATACGCTGTCGTGGGCAAATGAGGACCTCGCGCTCACCCTTGAAATGCTGGCAGAGTCTAAAAAGCCGCTCAAGGTGCAACTCCATATTGCTTTGGACTCGGAAGAGGCGGCGTTGCAGTGGCTACAAATTCTTACAGAGGTTGACTCCTCTAATGTGTATAGCCGCTATAGCACGGGACGCATTAACTACGAATTGCAGGATTATAAAAGCTGTACAATGCAGATGGAGCGTATTTTAGCCATGAGTACCAATCCCGAAATACAGTCCTCTGGCTATACCTACATAGGTTTGAGCGAAGAGGGGCGAGGCAATTACGCCCTGTCACGTGAACTGTTGCTGCATGCCGTGAAGCTTGATCCTTACTATCGAAATAACGTGGCGCGCGAAGAACTATCGGGTCTGCGGTAGATGAGGAGGGGACAAGCAATGGAATGTAAACAATGTATGCGGACATGGAACGCTTGTAGGGGTCTAATTCTATTACATTCTGCTCGCAAATCACCTTGCTGGCAGGATGTTGAAAATGTTTCAATATTCCTCCAAGATTGTGCGACACCGAGAGGATGTAATGAAATGAGACCTCTATGGGGAGGGGCAATCTTATGATAACAGCATCCCCTGCGAAATCTGCTGTTATAGCGCAGATACGTTTACACCAACGTTTGCCTCAACTACACGTCATGGCGTGGTTGTGTATAGCGTTGGCATGTATTGGAGCCAGTTGGTTCTCCTATCAATGTCTACTTGTGCCTCAGGCTGTGCGCTACGCTCCCGATTGGCAAGAGTCGAAGTGGGTACAGGCGGCGGATGGTACTGCGCCTGTGGCTTATTTTCGCTATACCACGAGCCTTGGTGCGATTCCCGATAACGCCTTTATCACAGTTGCGGCCAACCAGGTCTTTACTCTGTACGTGAATGGCAACTTCATTGGCTCGAATGCTGCCGATTTTGTTGAGGGTAAGACGCCACAGGCATATATGTATGATGTAACCTCGGTGGTAAAATCGGGTAGTAATGTGTTGGCCGTGCGCGTCTCTAATCTGGACGAGCAGACACCAGCTTTGCGCTTAAATCTAGGCACCGTGATTGGGCGCTCTGTGTCCTATTATGGTACAGGTGCTACATGGCAAGCTACCATGCAAAGTACCTCTGTCTATCCACGTTACACAACTGGCATACGTACATGGACCAGACGAACGTTTGACGCTAACTTATGGCCACGAACGCAAACTATGTCAAACGCACCGGCGACACCATTTCTGGCGATCAATCCACTGGTGTATGAGCAACCTCTCTCCCTACGCTGGATGAGTGCCGGTGCTGGTCGCGATGCCTATTTTGTGCGGCAATATACACAGCCGCTCGGCGCAAATGCTGTCTGGTTGCGCATTGCAGCCACTGGTACAACGACAATTTTTATCAATGGCAAACTCGCAATTGTCTGGAATGGACAGATGCATTCGACAGGTGTGAATGAGATTAGCTATATTAGCTATAGCCAACCAAGTTCGCAGTATCATCCCGGTCTGGCGTTGGGCACGTATAACATCTCACCCTATTTGCATATTGGCATAAATACAATTGCGGTGTATGTTGCCTCTCCTGGCTTAACTGCGACACGTCTGGGATTAGAGGACTTGAGTGCGGCGGCGATTGTCGATGTGTTGGCGGGCGATGTGTGGGGCCGTACTACCTTATCTTCGGCTATCAGTGATTGGCATGCTTCTCACACTCCGACAGGTGGCTGGAACGAAGGGAGCGCGAATGCACTTGCATGGAAAGCACCGGCTGAGGTTGGCCGTCCAGGTTCGTTGCGTACCTTTTATCGTCCCGATAGTGGCAACTTGCTTGCTCCCGATACAAACACGCGCGGTACCGAAGTTGTGCCGCTCACAAGTATCGCGGCAGTAGTTGGAGGTAGTATTGCCTTCGTGCTGCTTTCCTGGCTATGTGTTGCACTACTTGCTACACGGCGGCGTCTCCTAACACAGAACAAGGCTCTTGAGACCCTGAGTCTTGCCTATCTGCCTGCGCTTGCATTCGAGGCATTGCTAATTGCTCTAGCCCGTGAGCCACAAATACCGCAGCCATTTCCCTACACATGGGTATGGGGACTTGTGTTGCTGGCTTTAACGGGAGTGGGCTACGGTGTGCTGTGGGTAAATAGTGCTGGGGTACAGAAGCCAGGGCGCTCGCAAGGGAAACGCCCCATAGATATTAACGTAAGGCTCGGATGGGGACCAGGGCGCCCGCAAGGGGAACGCCCCTCCCATACGATGGGGGCACGTTCGGGT
>CAXTUE010000137.1:0-10037 GCA_964247355.1 uncultured Ktedonobacteraceae bacterium
TTATGCTCAAGCGAGCCGTTGAAAAAGTGCCAAATCATCTTTGACGGTCTACTACAGATGTCCGTCAGGTATTACAATAATCCTTGATCCTGCAGGAACTTCTGCGCGACCTGTTTTACGCCTTGCGAAACGGAGGTGCCGCCCTTTTTCAGGTCCGCCACCTGTCCCTGTAACTGGATACTCACGTCGGTTGTCAGCTTAGGAGCCAACTTGTTGAGCGTAGTTGCGATATCAGGGTTTGCTTGTAGCACGGAATTGCGTACCAGAGGTGCCGGGTGAAATTCAGGAAAACCCTTTTTGTCATCTTCGAGGAAGATGTTGCCGCCGGTCTTCACCGAACCATCAGTAGTGTAGCACTCTGTCACAGCAGCGTCGCCGCTTTTAATGGCGGAGAAGCCGATGGAGTAATCGACCTTTTTCACGGATTTGAAAGAGGTGGTTGTGAAGTTGTATTTTGTTTTCAGGCCGTCAATGAAGGTGACGCCATCACTTTGCGTTGCCAAGGTCAAGTCCTTGACCTTTGGTGCGAGGTCTGAAATCGTCTTAAGGCCCAACTTGCTTGATTGGGCCTGTGAGGTACAAAGCCCATAGCCATCATTCAATGGTGAATAGTCAAGCCAGGTGATTTTGAACTGCGAGTCATAGGCGGATTTGACAGTATCGTAGTCTTTCTGAGGATCATAAGATGATGAAGCCTTAATAATGTTCAAGCCTGTTGCCGTAAACTCTGGATAGATATCAATTGCTCCGCTCTTAATCGCAGCATCAAGCACTGGTGTTTGTCCAAGCGCGAGCTTTGGTGTAACCGTGTAGCCAGCTTTAGTAAGCAGCAACACATACATCTCGCCCAGAAGCTGTGCCTCTGGATCAAGCTTGCTACCAATCGTGACTTTTTTCGATGTACCGCCATTGCTATTGCTACTTCCACCTCCAGTCGAAGATGGGCCGTTGCCGCAGGCGGCAAGCAGCACGAGTGAGAGCAGTGCAAGAACAGTCAATGTTTTCGCTCGCAATGAGCGTGTAAGAAGGGACATTACTTTCTCCTAAAACTTGCAAGAACGGAATCCAATTATGCTTTGAGAACCTCCGCATCCTCCTGAAGCCGAAGACCAGCAGGAGTAACTCTGCGTTGGAGCCAGCCCATAAACACCTCGACGACGATAGCAAAGATTGCTACCGCAATTGAACCGGCGAGGAGTTCGGGATAATTGAACACCTGAATGCCATCGACGATATATTCGCCGTAGCCGCCCGCACCAATAAATGCTGCAATTGTTGCGGTCGCTACGATTTGCACTGCCATAGTGCGCACACCAGCCGCTACAAGCGGAATGACAAGTGGTGCTTGTATCTTGGTCACGATCTGCCACGTTGTCATACCCATGCCCTTCGCTGCGTCAATCATCGCAGGGTCAACGCCACGAATGCCTGTGTAAGTGTTGAGGAGCACAGGTGGAACACCTACAATAATCAATGCAATCAGTGCAGGTGTCAGGCCAAGACCGAAAAAGGGTACAAACACAATTAACGTAGCTATCACTGGAATAGCACGTATCAAGCCGCTCAGGTTTACCGCAAAGAATGCAAGTGGCGCGCTACCTGAGACTGCTGAGCCAAGCGCGACACCAATAATCACCGCGCCTATGATGGAAATGGCGCAAATTTGTATGTATGCAAGCGTGTGTCCTAAAAAATCACTTTGTGGGTTGAGGACAAAGTTGAGAATATCCATACTATTTCATTCGCCTTTCTACGCAACAGAGAGCGCGCTCCGTCCTCGATTTAGGGCTACTTGTAACACCAGTAACAAAATGTCGGCAATAATTGCGAAGAGTGCGATGAGAATAGCTCCCGCGACAATCGCATCTGTATCGCCACTGGCAATGTTTTGGAAGATCAAGTTGCCCAGACTTTGTTGTCCCACCAGTGATGCAAGTGCGGCGATGCCTATCGTTGTGACGGTCGCGATACGCACACCTGCGACAATCACAGGAAGAGCGAGAGGTAGTGTGACGCGCGTGAGTAGTTCCCAGGCGGTCATGCCCATTGCTTTTCCCACCTCTAGCAGAAGTGGATCAACACCGCGAATAGCTGTTACTGTGTTGCGAATGAGCACAAGCTGGTTATAGAGCACCAGTGGAATGATTGCCGTAGCGGACGAGATGCCGGTGATAGGAATGAGCAGCGCGAAGGCTGCGATGCTCGGAATGGTATAGAGCAAGCCTGCAACGGTCGTGGTTGGCAGGTAGAAGCGGTGATAGCGCGCAAGCAGTATTCCCACTGGAATGGCAATGACCAGCGAGATCAACATGGCTATACCCACGATATAGAGATGGGCTAAGAACAGGTTGGGAATACTATTCGGGTCTGTCAAGTCGTAGTTGTACGGCTGGAATATATAGCGCATAAACTCTCCTCGGCTACACATTTGCTCTGTGAGGAGCTAACGTGTTGTATTTTCAACTTGTGGCACAGCATTGTATTGGAGTTTGTTCTGTTGTGCGTGTGTGATTTCGCGATTAATGCTGGCGAGTGTGACAAAACCGAGACGGTCGTGGCTATTTTCTGTAATTTGTACCGAAAGGGCAGGGGCATTGGTGGAGAGGAGTTTCAACATGGCGTCAAGCAGGGTAGCATCGGCGGAACATGTTGGAGCTTCGTTCCAATGGGCAGAAGAAACAGCTTCAGGCTCACGGTCAAGTGCATCAACAACTGGTAAGTATTGCAACTGGCGCAGAATGTCATCGGATCCTGCGAGCTTACGCACAAAATCATTTGCGGGATTTAAGAGCAGGTCAACAGGTTTGCCAATCTGCAGCATCTGTCCCTGGTCCATGACAACAATCTGATCGCCAAGTTTGAACGCCTCACCCATATCATGGGAGACGAAGAGAATAGTTTTATGCACGTCGCGCTGAATACGCAACAATTCGTTCTGCATACGTTCGCGCGTAATCGCGTCAAGCGCGCCGAATGGCTCATCCATCAAAAGAATAGCGGGATCGGTGGCAAGCGCACGGGCAAGTCCAACGCGCTGTTGCTGTCCA
The DNA here is from genome assembly GCA_964247355.1 of uncultured Ktedonobacteraceae bacterium. GTDB lineage: Bacteria > Chloroflexota > Ktedonobacteria > Ktedonobacterales > Ktedonobacteraceae > JBBQVS01. Next base: position 3,048 of record CAXTUE010000137.1, read on the forward strand.
CCCGACAACTGACGTGGAAAACGATTGCGATATTCGCTCGGAGCCAGACCTACGAGGTCGAGTAGCTCGTTGACGCGACCATCGAGCTTTTGTTTGGTCCATCCACCTGCGATCTCTGCCGTGACGCGCACGTTTTCGGCGATATTCATGTGTGGAAAGAGGCCAACCTGCTGAATGACGTAGCCAATGCGACGACGCAATTCCACTGGATTTTCCTTCAGAACGTTCTTATCATCAATCACAATCTCGCCAGATGTCGGCTCGATCAGTCGATTGACCATGCGTAATAGAGTCGTTTTGCCAGAGCCAGAGGTTCCCACGAGCATACAGGTGCTACCCTCTGGTACGCCGAAGCTCACGCTATCCACGGCGGGCTTACTCGCTCCAGAATAGCTTTTTGTGATGCTACGGAACGCGATCTTATCCATGCGTTGTTTGCTCCCTTACTAAAATTACCTAAACAAGCATAATCATCATTATACGACATCGCTCGCAGGTAACACAGGGTAATTGCTTCTAGTAGGTTCCAAATGTTCTACTATAATACGTCGAGAGCTTGACAAAAGTCTCGTGATTGCGGAGATAATAATGGAGATAGGTACTATTCATTCCAATAGGGTATAGATGACAAGAAGAAATGTTACATGGCAAAAAATGTATATGCACAATTTGCCAGACAACAATTTTTTCTTGTTATTTAAATGTGCGGCGTACGATGCGCTCTACGTCACGCACACTGGTAATGCCGAGTAGTTTGCCCGCATTGGTGGCAACTCCCCATGTTCCCATATTGCTTGAGGTGCCGCCATATGCACCGTAACTCGTACTATAAGCACTAGTATTGCGCCCATAGGGGAACGTTTGTGGGTTGGCGGCGAAGATCAAATCCCCTGAACCATCGGGTCGCTCGATGCGATTGAGTATGCCAATATCCTCTTTACCATAAGAATAGACGATGAGCCTCTTGCCGCTTGTTACCATGATGATACGCGAGTCGGTGATGGCGTAGACAGTATCTTTTAAATTTGGGCGAGACACAAGAGCAATAAAAGGATTAAGAGCACTTCGTAGTATTCTCGTCCTGTGCTACGAACGAGAATGTTCCGCTTGTTTCTTTACTTGATGCGTTTGTTGCGTTCTGTACGCTCCAGTACTCTCTCCATAATTACAGGCCCGACAATAGAGATGGCGGTAAACACGCCGACGACACTATACACCCACGCCAATGTCTTGACAACCGATGGTTGCTTCTTCTCGTTCATGATGGTTGAGTCCTTCTTTCATATATATTTTTGCTTTTATAATTGGATACGAACATATGCGTGTAAGAGTTGTACGTAGTAACACAAGGAACATGCTTTTCGTATTGTGAGTAAGATGATGTATTTTCATTTAATGTGGCACTAGTGTGTAATAGAATTAGACTCCTACAATTGTAATTGTATAGGTATGAGTTATTGTCGCCGTTTTGCCTAGCATGGCCTCGACGCCACAGTAGTGTTCTTCGGCCAATGTGATTGCCCGCTCGATCCACTTGACCTCTAGCTGCTTGCCTGTAAAGATATGCTCCACCGAAATAGTTGTGAACACTTTTGGATGCTGTGTTGCTCGTTTGCCATGCACATGCAGTTCGTAGCCTGTGATCGCTTGTTTGCGTTTGCGCAAGATAGAAAGTACGCTGATACCTGTACAGCCAGCAAGCGCGACCAGCAACAATTCCATTGGACTGCTCCCTGTACTTACCGTTCCTGCTGCCTGCTCGTCCAGCATATCGACCACCACCGTTTGACCTGAACCTGTGTCAATCGCGAAACGCATATTCTGTTGTAAATGTGCCACCACGTGCATTTCATCCATAGAAACTATTTCCTTACATACCTTTGTGTCCTTGTAGGGACCGATGATGTTTTACCAAATATTCTGGATACTGTAGGGACTGCATTCATCACGTCCGTTTGACGGGATGAGACCAGAGACGGACGTGATGAATGCAGTCCCTACAGTATTTTATGAAACCGCATCATCGGTTCCTAGGGTAATCTCAATTTATTTATGTTGGGTCGTCCCTAGTGTAGCGTACATTTTGGTATACCGCAAGTAAGCATACAAAAGATGCCTGAATTATTATTCACAACATTTCATCCTTTCAACCGTAATGATTAAGGTGTACACTGCAATAATAACTATGGCTGAAAGGATGTATTATTCATGCAAGAGATGAATTACCAGGAAGGCTATCGAGATGAGCCGCCAGTAGCACCACCATATGAAGGTGTACCACCACCTCTATATAATACCAACAATCATGGTCCTGTGGGTCAGAAGCTAACAGGATTTGCGCGCAGCAATGTGAGTGGGCCTTCGGCAGGTCAACGTCTGGCATTAGCGATTATTTCGCTTTTTCTTTGGTTAGGCATGTTTTTGTTTGCAATACTTGGAGTGGTCTCCGCCCTCTCAAGTGGACTTGGCTCCGGGTCAAAACTTGTTATATGTATATTACTGGTCTTTGGAATGCTTGTCTTTAGCGGTATTGTGATCTTCCTCAACGTTCTGTTTAGCAGAGGCAGACGATAATAGTAATCGCTATTCATGGTTGTCAGGAGCATTTTGAATGAACAAAGAACAGCTAAAGGCGCAACTTATTAGCGAGATGTTATTGCTCCCTCCTTCTGCTATTGATTATCATACGAGCGAGCATCTACGCAGTATTTACCCAAACAAGGCACTTGTCGAGGGCGAGATGGGTATGTTCAACGTCGAGAGTTATGCGAAGGCCGATCTGTGTATACTCACGCCCAAGACATTTTTGTACAATCAGATGGCGATCTACTGGCAAGGGCCGGAGCCAACAATGATGCATGCGCATCATATACGCCGAAGGCATGGTGGCATGGTGATTGGCATAGACCCGTTCAACTCGGCAGAGACGGAGACAGAGGGCAAGACAGAGGATGCCATCAATAAGGGATGGTTTGACGTGACATGGCAGGAGCACACGCTTGAGATACTGATGATGACTATCGAGGGCAACGGCATGTACAAAAATCACTTCTGGCTGCTCGCAGATACGGAAGCGGTTGCTCGCAATTTTTACGCGACCGTGTGCAAATGGAACGAGGAAATCCGTGCCGAGGTGTTGGTCTTCGATGATGGCCACTGGCACAAGGACGAGCATCTATTTCAAGATATCAAGAACTCGACATTTGAGAACCTGATATTGCGCGGCGATCTCAAGCAGGAGATACGCGAGGATGTGGAGCAGTTCTTTTCGTCGCGTGACCTGTATGAGGAGCACGATATTCCCTGGAAACGGGGTTTGCTCTTTGTGGGTCCAGCTGGCAATGGTAAGACACACACGCTCAAGGCGATTATCAATACGATTGGCTATCCCTGCCTCTATGTCAAGAGTTTCCGCGCTCCACATACGGGGATGGCGGACGAGGCCAATATCCGGCAAGTGTTTGAGCGTGCACGAAAAAACGCGCCGTGTGTGCTTGTGCTGGAGGACCTCGACTCGCTCATCACTTCGCAAAACCGCTCGTTTTTCCTGAACGAGCTGGATGGTTTTGCCGCTAACATCGGCATTGTCACGCTTGCCACCACAAATCATCCTGAACGGCTGGACCCCGCCATTCTCGAACGCCCCAGCCGGTTTGACCGCAAATATCCCTTTGGCTTGCCCGAACTTGCTGAGCGCAAGGCATATATCGCGTTATGGAACGAAGCGCTCAAACCTGCATTGCGTATAACTGAGGAGGATATCAACACACTGAGCGAGATGACTGAAACCTTCTCATTTGCCTATCTTAAAGAACTCTTCTTATCCTCCAAGATGCGTTGGATAGCCAAACCGCAGCAAGGGACGATGGCGCAGGTCATGCTCGATCAGGTGGACCGGTTACGCGAGCAGATGATCAGTGCTAATACGTTGCCGCCCAATCCCGACGAAAACGAGCCAGACGTGAACGATGACTGGTTCGCAGCGAATAGTGGCATGCATTTTAGAAGAGTGGGACCGAGGTAAAGATTATACGGCTCAAATTTCATGTCCTACGGGACATGAAATTTGAGTCGTATAATCTTTATAGGCTTTCAGCCTCTTGCCCGCCCTCGACTTTAGCACCTGCATGATCTTCTGTTGCTTGAGGTGGTGCCTGACGGCTGATGATGGCGTAAGCTGTCATGGCCACTTCCGCAACGACGAAGAGCGCGACCAGCGCGCGTGGTAAGCGAATACCGAACAGCGAGTCGAGCGAGAAGCGTCCTGGACCAGCAAGGGTCAGGGCGAGTGCGGCTGCTACATTGGTCACGGGCAACTCAGCGCCACCCTCTGTTACCCAGATTGGCTTACCTTTGTGAGCCACTTCATAGGCCATGACCATTGATGCGATTGTTGCAATAGGACCAAGTGGATGTAGAAAGCCAACGGCGGTCAATGCACCACCGCCAAACTCGGAAGCTGCCGCGCCAGATGCCCAGAGGCGTCCAGGTTTCAGACCAATTGACTCAAGCCAACCAGCAGTGCCATTTATGCCAAAACCGCCGAACCAGCCAAAAAGTTTCTGCGAACCGTGTCCGCTCAGTAAACCACCTACGATCAAGCGTAGGATCAATAAACCAAAATCTTCCAACATAGAAAGTTTCTCCTAGTAAATAGATTTATGCTTGAGAAATTTTTCTTAAGCATATGATTAGTACGTTGCTAATAAAAAGTTCGTTTCACTATCTCTATAGTGTAGGTGAGCAGGTAATGTTGCATAGCCTAGATGTCACTCTTTCTAGGAATGAGATATACGAACAAGTAGTATTCATAAGAGATGAATCTCCAAGCAGGACATAAACACTTGTAGGGACCGATTTATCACGTCCTTCTTGGCACTCAATTCACAAGAAGGACGTGATAAATCGGTCCCTACAAGTGTTTATGCAAATGCAGTACGAAGCGTGGCGGCTGCCTCGGCGATAGCGATCTTGCTCTGGTCCATAATACCAGCCATCGTAAAGAAGCCATGTATCATGCCGTTATAGCGAGTCACGGTCACGGAGACGCCAACCTCCTGCAGTTTCGCTGCGTACATCTCGCCCTCATCACGTAAGGGGTCATATTCTGCGGTGATTACTAGCGCGGGCGGTAGATTGGAAAAATCCTTTGCCTGTAGTGGCGACAGCAACGGGTTATGCGCGTCTTTTTCGCTGCTTGTGTAGTGATTAAAGAACCAAACCATTGTGTCGCGCGTCAGAAAATAACCGTCGGCATTCTCTCGCAACGAGGCTGTGCCAGGGATATAGTAGTCGGTCGCGGGATAGATCAGGAGTTGATAAATAATCTTTGGGCCACCTTTATCCCGTGCCATGTGCGAAACGACTGCAGCCAGATTGCCGCCCGCGCTATCACCTCCCACGGCGACCTGTTCGGGGTTGCCCTGTATCTCTGTCGCGTGTTGTATTACCCATTGCGTTGCCGCATACGCATCTTCAACGGCAGCCGGAAATTTGTGTTCGGGTGCGAGTCGATAGTCAACGGAAACGACGATACATTTCGCCGCATTTGTAAGGGCGCGACATACCCCATCATAGCCATTGAGTGTGCCGATTGTCCAACCACCACCATGAAAATAGACCAGGACAGGAAACGGACTCGTACCCTCTGGTGTGTAAATACGCACCGGTATCTTGCCAGCAGGTCCTGGTATCATCTGGTCCTCAACGGCATGTACCTCTTCTGGTGTGCCGCTAAACTGAGCCATTTCGTCATAGGTAGTGCGAACCTCTTCAACCGTTTGCGTGTTTATTGGTGGAGCATTGAGAGCTGTCAAGATGTCAAGAAATGCCTGTGCCTGTGGATCAACGGGCATGCGGATATTCTCCTTCCATGATGAGCGAAACAACGTTGTTCGCTCCATCGTATCACATAAGGGGAATTTATAAGCCAGTGGGAATAGCTTTTGCGTCGAGAATTGCGCGACTCAAAGGGCGTCCAAGTTCGCGCAGGCGTTCACATTTGTCGTCGCCGAGGTGTTGCCAGGGAGCCAGCGCGAGCACATCTGTCATCTGTTCCACTGCGTCGCGATGCGCCTTACCTTCATCGGTAAGTACGCCATCTGCTGTGAGCAAGCCGCGTTCGTGTAAGCCTTGAGTTGCGGTTTCCCATTCCTCGTCCGACCAACTACGCGTCGTTTGCAATGCCTGACGTGATGCTTGCCCAGTGCCGACATGCATGACGAGTGCCTCACACGGGCCAACACCATCGGACAGGAGCGCGGCAACATGTCCGCCGAAACGAAACTCGCGCAACAGTGTAATAGCATGCCACAGGACCATGTGCGGCTCTGTTGGCCATTCAAGTGTCGCATGTGCGGCGTAGGTGATGCGTCCTTGCAGGGTACATGCGGTGCTGGCCTCTCGTGCGAGTTCGGCAGCTTCCGAGACCTCAGGGTCGGCAATATGCTCACCAAGTATACGACGGAGTGCGGCATCGGCACCAGCGAAACGTGCGTCAACGATTTGTGCTGGCGTCGCACGTTGCCATGCGGCGGGAATAGCACTGCGTACCAGTCCTGGATTAAAGTTATAGAATGCTGAAATAATCAATTCTGCCGAGACCGCTCCCATTGGCGCGCCACGTGAAGCAAAATACCCCATACGTCCACCAATGCCAAATGCCTTGTATCGCTCACTGGCCTCCGGCACAAAATAAATCATGGCATGATATGGTTCAAGTGCGCGGTACATTTTACGGGCAACAGTTGCATCCATGTTGTTGTAGCCTTTCCTAAATATTCTGCCATTCCTTCGCTGTGGCTAGACGTGAAAGATGGCTAACATTCGTTGTCGCGATTACCACTTCGTATCCGGTATTAAAAAAAAGGGTTGCCTGGCTGCAAGAATCACGTCACCATCTTAAGCCGAGAGGTCCGATATCTAAAAAAACAATCACGCTCATGGAAACAACTTCCGATCAGAGAGTCTATCTTCATCGAGAGCTTGCTG
>CAXTUE010000138.1:0-7061 GCA_964247355.1 uncultured Ktedonobacteraceae bacterium
CCCATACACCCGTTGTATGGGAGGGGCATTCCCCTTGCGGGTGCCCTGGATGATGACTCGAAGAGGAGCGTTCCATGCGAACCAACTATCAACATGTGCTCGTCCACTTGGAAGAAGGCGTTGTTACTTTCACCATGAACCGGCCAGAGGTTCTGAACTCGTTTAACGACCTCATGCTCGAAGAACTGACCGGGGCTATGGAGGCCGCCGCCAGTGATGACACAATTCGTTGCGTCGTCCTCACAGGTGCAGGGCGAGCCTTTGGTGCGGGCCAGGACCTTTCAGGTTTCCCCTCCGTACCCGATAATGATGAAGCCGTCAAAGTCAGCGAACACCTGAAAAAGTATCACCGTTTGGTCAAGAGCATGCGCGCTATGCCTAAACCTGTAATTGGTGCTGTTCGGGGTGTTGCTGCCGGTATTTCGTGTAATATTGCCCTTGCCTGTGACCTGCGTATAGCTGCTGATAACGCCCGTTTTATCGAAGCCTTCGCCCGTATCGGTCTTGTACCCGACGGCGGTGGTGCCTACTTCCTTCCGCGCCTCATTGGACTCGGCAAGGCAATGGAGATGTGCCTGCTCGCTGATGAGGTCAGTGGGCCAGAGGCCGAACGCCTTGGACTTGTCAACAAATGCGTGCCCGTCGATGAATTCCCCGGTACCGTTGCCAGCTACGCGAAACGCTTAGCCAATGGTCCAACTCACGGCTATGGCCTCATCAAGCAACTGCTCTATAAGTCAATGGAGACCGACCTGCAAGCCTCCTTCGACCTCGAAGGCCAACTACAAGACGAAGCTTTCACAACTGCCGACCACAAAGAAGGCGTTAACGCCTTCCTTCAGAAACGACCCGCGAAATACATAGGGAAATAAAGCAGAATCTAACGTTCAACAATCGAAGATGTAGGGACCGTATTCATCACGTCCGTTTCGCATGGTGAGAGACCAAGACGGACGTGACGAATACGGTCCCTACATCCAACTTCTCCTTTCTCGCGTTCAATTGTTAAGAAGTGTTAGCTCAAGTCAACTGGATCTTCAGCGTCTTGCCACAGAGCCTGCATCTCCTCGCAACTTGTCAGTAGCTCTGTAAGCGTACCTTGAGCTTCGATGCGTCCTTCCTTTAACACAAGAATATTATCGGCTTGTCTGAGTGCGACGCGACGATGTGAAACAGCAAGGCATGTCACAGGACCACGGGCGAACAAACGCTTCCACAGCACACGTTCCGTCTCGACATCTAAAGCACTCGACAGGTCGTCGATCACCAGCAACTCGGCACTGCGCACAAACATACGTGCCGCCGCCGTACGTTGTACCTGACCTCCCGAAAGCTTGACTCCACGTGTGCCAACTGGCGTCTCCAATCCTGCCTCTAACGTTTGTACATCCTGTTCCAAAACGGCGTCCCACATGGCTGTAGTCAGGGCCATAGCATCGTCGGGTAGTCCTAGAAGGATATTTTGCTTGAGCGTCTCGCTGAACAGGCGTGGTACCTGTGCTGTGTACGATGTGCGAGGCGGTACAAAGAACGATGCTGCATCGACTACAGTGTTGCCATTCCATTCAATCTCGCCTGCGTCTCTCGGTAGCAAGCCCAGCAGGGTTTGCAGCAGCGTTGTTTTGCCCGCGCCAACGCGTCCGGTGATCACTGTCACAGTGCCGCATGGCAGACGTAGGTCAACATCCGTGATACCGCGCTCCGATTGCGGATGGTGATAGGTCAGTCCCCGTGCTTCCAAAAGAGTCAAACAATTGGTTGTGTTGTGTATCAAAGGTGGTATAGTAGGCAAGGGACCACGCAGGTAGAGCGGTGTCGACTCTACCAAGCCGTTTGATGGAGCATGTCCTAATAAGGCAGCCATACGCGCAAATGCGACGCCCGTTTGTCGATAGTGAGCCAGGAACTGGCCCAGTCCTGTAATAAAGTCTGTAATGAAGCTCAGGTACAAGACGAACAGGGCGAAGTCACTTACAGTCAGGGTGCCAACACGCAAACTGTTCGCCGCCAGTAGCATGATTAGACCTGTGCCTATACTCGACATATTCGCTGTAATGGCGTCCAGAGTCTGCGTTGCTAAGCGATCTGCCAGCATGGTTGTATGACGCCGCTCGTTCAGTTGACGGAAGTGTGCCATGATACGCTCTTCGGCACCGCTAGCCTGTATCGTTTGCACTCCCGTGAGTATATCGCCAATGGCTCCCGTGACTTGACTGGTAGCCTGACTACTGGCTACGCGGTAGCGACCCAGCATAGTACTTGCTCGTCGCGCTATTACCGCTATAAGTATTACAGGGAGGACGGCGACCAATGCTACCTGGGCGTCGATATGCAGGAGCACCAGAAATGCACCTAGAGCAAGCAGCCCCTGCCCCGTAATTTCGTCGCTCCAATCAACGCTGTCCTCTGCTTGGTAGGCATCGTCGCGAAAGCGACTGAGCGTCTCGCCTGTCGAATAGGGCAAAGCAAAAGCACCAGGACGGTCCAGAATGTGTCGCAACAGGTGTCGGCGTACCAGTCCACTCATCGTGAAGCGCATGAGAATTTCGACAAAGCCAGCTGTGAGCACCAAAACCACACGGCATACAGCGAGTACCAGTAATAGCACAACCAGTCCCGTTATACCTGTAGGAAAATGAGCCTTTCCTGTGAGCGTATCGAAGAAGATACTGGCAACCAGTCCCGTCAGCAGGAATAACAGGCTGAACGCGCCCCATAATATCGCATGGAGCAGGTAGAGCCACGGTCTATAACGGACCATTGCCACCAAGTAATGCCATGTTGGATGTAGCTTCATAGAGAAACCTCCTCGGTCGCGACCCGCAACAATTCAGCAAAGCGCGAGGTAGGATTGGCAATGAGAGCTGGTCGCGACCCCTGTTCACGCACCTCTCCATCTTCCAAAACAAGAATGTCGTCGGCGTACGCAATAGTGGACAGTCGATGTGCTATGAGAATACCCGTACGCCCTTTGAGCAACCGGCCCAGTGCTGTATGTACCAATCGATCCGTAACTGGGTCTAAACGCGAAGAAGGCTCGTCCATAATCACGATATCGGGATCGAGCAGCAAGACACGCGCACAGGCCAGTACCTGTGCCTGTCCAGCAGAAAGCCCTGCACCATTGGCACCCAGGAGAGAATCCAGACCGTGTGGTAGCTCCCGTAGCCAACTCGCCATATCCAGCGTCTCTAATACGTTGTTAATCCGCTCGTCCGGCACAGCGTCATCGAAAAGCGTCAGGTTGTCGCGCAGGCTGGCCTGGAATATCTGAACCTCTTGAGTGACCAGCCCAATACGTGTACGTATCGCTGAAAGGCTAACCGTTTGTAGGTCCACACCGTTCAGACGTACGACGCCAGCTAGAGGGTCATAGAAGCGCATAAGAAGCCGTGTCAGCGTTGTCTTCCCGCTACCTGTACGTCCCACTATACCTAGCACACGCCCCGGCGCAAGCGACACGCTTACATTGCGCAGGACCAGAGTATTCTCCACATAGCCAAATGAAACGTCATCGAGTTCTACCGACAGTGAGCCTACTGGTAGTACAACACCGGCACCGTCATGTACACGCGATACTGTACTCAGTAGTGCCTCGATACGGCCTATGCTGGCGTCTGCTTGCTGCAGGTCCTGTACTTCATTGCGAATCTGCTCTGTCGGCCGGAGTAGCATCTGGGTATACTGGAAGATGAGATAGACCGTGCCGAGAGTCAGTGTGCCAGCCTTAAACAGTACAGCACTCAAGGCAAAAGCGATTGCTGTACCGAGTGCGAACAGTCCTTGACTTGTGGCACTCATACCGTAGGCCCACATCTGTGCTTTACGTGTCACAGCTAGCCAGGACCGCATTCCCTCCGCACATCGACGTAGTACAAAAGCACCTGCTCCATTAGAGCGGATATCTTGCAGACCCGTCAGGTATTCACCCAGGAAGCCAAAGAAATCGGCATTGGCCTGACGGTCAGCAACCCAGAGGGGCGTTGCAATGCTGCGGATACGCAATATCACAATAAAAGTCAGCACGACAAAAGCACTCATCTCCAATCCTACCCGCCAATCTACATAGTAGAGCAATCCGAGTATACCTAGCAGCAAGACGCCGTTGCCAAGCACGTAAACCACAAATCGAGAAAAGAAGCGAGCCAGCATAGACACGTCGCCATCCACCCGCTCGATCAATTCCCCTGGCGTATGAGCTGTGTGAAAGGTAGCATCCAGTCGCAGCAGGTGAGCTATAAGGTCTGTGCGTAATGCGTTCGTTGCTGTCCAACTCACATTTTCAGCTACATAGGTTTCGGCGACGGACAAGCCTTGTTCGATCAACGCCAGTGCCATAGTCAACACTGCCAGTAGAATCAAGGTGTGCATATTGCCATCAGAAGTAGCTGAATCGATAAAGTAGCTCACCACGAGCGGTGTAACCACTTGCACAGATATGGTGCTACACAGAATTACGGCCAGCAAAATCATTTGCAACCACTGAGGCCGTAGATAGTGGGCCAACAACCGCCAATAGCGGCCCAATGCCCGAAAAGGGTGCATGAAGAACTCCTCACTTTGGTAAAATTGATCTCAGGATAGGACAAGTTCTGTCCTGTAAAAGCATAGGAAGTAATAAACAAGCAGGAGAGCATGCACCGGAAAGTGAGGAAAGTATTCTGAGCGACTCTAAGCCGCAAGCAGGAGAAAAACCCTTACGCTTCTCACTTGCGAGGTGCAGCATCCTATGGGGAATGTAGAGAAGTTCTTCATGAAACTGCACCTCCTTTCTGTAGTGAGAAAACGTCGTATCGCTAGCCCAGTATATCAAAGTCTGCAATGTCTTGCAACAGCCCTGAATGTGTTATTATGAGTAAACGTTGCTGATTATCCTCTCTATAACATTGAGGTACTATATTTGAAACACTAGAGATATCCACTTTCCCTCATTTTCCAACAAGGATGGAGTTCCACTAAAAAATGCGTATCGACAATCTTTCTCACAACAACGCGCAGATGCAGGGCAAACGCCGCCGTTCATGGTTACAGGAACACGCGCCACAACACCTTGAACAGTGCAACGCCCTTATACTTTCCGCCCTCCATCAACGCGGACGGGGGGCGGCACAAAACGACCTTGTGGTCGGTGCCGGTGCCTGTACAGAAGTGCCTCTCAACGACCTGTTACGTGCCTCCGATGAGGTTGTACTTGCCGATCTCGATATCGCTGCCCTTCGCACCGCTAGCGATGAGATTACCAACCCAACGTTCAATAAACGCTTACGTCTCTTGCAGTGCGATATCAGTAGCATCAATGGTGAACCCAAACGCGGCATCAGCGCAACACTCAATCGTCTGATTACTAATCAGGACTGGAAATCTCTTGCCTCGCAGGGACCACAAGCCGTCTTCGATGCCGCCGCTCTTTGTCTTGAGCTGTGCCCCATACCGGACTTACCAGAGATAAAAACTCTCGCTCCAGGCTCTTTTGGCCTTGTCATCAGTTCGCTTGTCGTTTCTCAGTTGTTCAGCTATCCACTACTCGACCTACTCGATGCTATTCAAAAGGCCGCGCCAAAACTGCTTGGCGAACAAGAGCGTCACTGTCGCTATCAAGAGGCCGCACAAGCCTTCCGCACCCGCATCATCAACGCACACCTGCATCTTATGCACAATCTACTAGACACAGGCGGGCGCGCGGTCCTGCTCAGCGATATACGCGGCTTCGTTTTCAACGTCTACGGCACTGACCATGACGCCACACATCGTCGCGCCCTCCCGCTTGTCCCCCGTATCTTTCCCGACCTCGTGCGTAGTACATTTAGTGTTGTAGAAGAGCAACAATGGGAATGGATCACGAACTTACCAGAGAATGAGCGTCCAGGACGGGGGTATGAGGTGAGTGGATACATATTGAGTAAGTAGTCTTCGAACACTATCCCACCAACTCACAATGCGTCTTGTACCTCATACTTTCGGTTGCTGCAACCATTATCCTATACTACCAATCGTATGTACTTTTATCGTACCCGTTGACCGCAAACACCATACTTGTATTTCTCGCCTGATTGACGGTATCAATCTTCAACAGCTATAATTAGACTCCATACAATCAAAACAGTTATTGGAAAAACAGTCATGACACAATCCGAAAAACACGGCATCTTCGCAAAAGAAGCACTTACAAACGATGAAATAGACGCGATTCTGCAACTTACGACGACATGTGAGAGCTTTGAAAGTCTGCACATGCACTTGTTTGTTAAGGATATGCTTAAGCAGCGTTCGGGCAAGGATACGTTTGACTTTTTGTATTATGTGCAGGGGCAACTTGTTGGCTATCTTGGCATAGATAACTATGGCACTAAAGAAAAAGCAGTCGTTGGCATGGTTCACCCCGAACATCGTCTCAGGGGCATTGCTAGCGTATTGCTGCGAGCCGCGAAAGAAGAGAGCCGGCATAGCAGCATAGAGCAGCTAGTCTTGCTCTGTGAACGTACCTCACGCTCTGGTACCGCATTTGCACAAGCCATTTCTGCTCATCTCGACTATTCAGAGCATGAGATGGTGCTTGGCACATTCAAAGAACGTCCAATACTTGACGAGCATTTGACCTTTCGGCAGGCCACAAGTCCAGACGATTTTGCTGCCGTTGTGTCGATCATGGCAACTGACATGGGCGATGTCACACAAGCACAGCAATACGTTACTGATATGGCGAAGCGTAAAGACCAGCGTTTCTATTTCATGACCTTTGGAAGCCCAGATATTGGCTCATCACAGCCAATAGGAAGCATACGTATTGGACAACTCTCTGAGGATGTGGGCATCTACGGCTTTGTCGTACGTCCTGAATATCGTGGCAAAGGCTACGGACGGCTTTTATTACAAGAAGTCATTCGCATTCTTCGTAGAGAGAGCCTACAAGATATTATACTTGAGGTAGATGTGGACAATATAAATGCCCTCGGTCTGTATCTCTCTATAGGCTTCGAGATCAAAACGACCTATGATTATTACAATGTGTAGAGACCAATTATGCATCTTAATAAAACACTATAGATACGCGTGGTATGGGC
>CAXTUE010000138.1:7079-8931 GCA_964247355.1 uncultured Ktedonobacteraceae bacterium
TTGCAGAGTCTAGCACGGACGTGATGAATGCGGTCCCTACCACGCGTATCCACGTTATTTTGCTAAAGAGCAGCATTGGTCCCCGCAGACAAGGATATAAAATGCGTTGGTTAGAATTAACGGTACAAGCACATCCTGAAGCAATTGAGTCGGTGAGCGAACTATTCAGTCAGCATACTTCTGGCGGTGTCGCAATTGAGGAGCCAATTGAGCTATATGACGAGGGGCAGGAATACCGCGTGCTTACGGGAAAACCTGTGCTTGTGCATGCTTACCTGCCGGTTGATGGTAAAGAAGAGGAGGCACGTCAGCGCATCGCTGAAGGTCTCTGGCACTTCTCCAGTCTTGGCTCACACTTTGTTGGCGAATTGATGACGCGCACCGTCAATGAGGAGGATTGGGCCAATGCGTGGAAAGATTATTTCCATGTCACGCACATCGGCCAACGCCTCGTTATCCGTCCCTCGTGGCGCGAATATACGCCGAAGCCTAGTGAAGTTGTCATCACACTCGATCCCGGTATGGCATTCGGCACCGGCCTTCATCCCACCACACGTATGTGTCTGGAACAGGTCGAACAACGGGTTCACTCTGGCATGAAAGTGCTTGACGTTGGTACAGGGTCGGGTATCCTGGCAATCGCGGCGGCGAAACTAGGCGCGGAAAGCGTCTATGCTATAGACAACAGTAGTGTCGCGGTTGAGAGTACGCGCGAAAACATCGAGCTGAATCACCTGCAAGACCGCATTTCGGTGGTGCTGGGTATCCTCGATAATGCCGAGGCGACGCGTATGGCTGGACAATACGATTTTGTGATCGCGAATATCATCGCGCACGTCATCGGCTCGATTGCTCCTCAACTCGCACAAGTCATTTCGCCAACCGGCTTGCTCGTCGTCAGTGGCATTATCGAGGCGCGACGTTCCGATGCCGAGGACCCACTGCTAGCCGCAGGTCTCGAACTGGTCGAGCAGGTCATGATCGACGACTGGATGGCTCTTGTACTACGAAGACGGAGCTAGCCTTATGCATCGCTTTTTTGTCCATGATACCAATCTAAACCTACAGCAAGCATTGTCTGGGGAGACGCTCACGCTGCCAGAAAAAGTCGCGCATCAAGTACGAGACGTGCTGCACCTGCATAGTGGAGAACAACTCGTCCTGCTTGACAATAGCGGCGAAGAGTTTGTGGCAGAAGTTACAAGGACCGAGCGCAAAATCGTAGAGGTGCAACTGGTCGAGCGACGTGCGGGAAAAAGCGAGTCCCCCGTCAGTATCATATTATGTCAGGGCTTGCTCAAATCCGCCCGTTTCGAGCTGATACTAGAGAAAGGGACGGAACTCGGAGTCTCCGTCTTCGCCCCAATACTTTGTCGTCGCTCTACCTCCGGCTTAGAGGAGGCCGGGTCTGCAAAAATAGCTCGCTGGCAGCGTATTCTACAAGAGGCGGCAGAGCAATGTAGACGTTCCCGTTTACCAAAACTCTTCCCCATTCGCACATTTACACATGCCCTCGAATCCCTCCCGTCCGACGCCCTCGCGCTTATACCGTGGGAGGAAGATCATAACCACAGCTTACGTGACGTACTACAAGCACAGAAGCAGCAAAAAACAGTGTTCCTGTTCATCGGACCCGAAGGTGGCCTGACATCCGAAGAGGTTCTATTAGCCCAGCAGCATGGCGTACAATCAGTGACACTAGGTCAACGCATTCTACGCGCTGAAACTGCCGCTCTTGCCACGGTTGCGAATGTTATGTATGAACTAGAATGAAATGAGCCAGGGCACCCCCCAAGGGGATTGCCCCCCCAAACAACCCCGTGTTTTGGGGGGGGCTTACCCATGGGGGGTG
>CAXTUE010000138.1:8941-10012 GCA_964247355.1 uncultured Ktedonobacteraceae bacterium
CCTTGTCACCCCCCCCCCCAAACACGGCGTTTGGTGGGGGGGCCTCCCCCCGGGGGGGGTCCCCTGGCTGGTTAACACCAGCGCGCTATTTTAAAGTTCTGTTGCGCCCTCGCCGTTAAGCACGGCATGTACATAATCCTCGACATAGCGACGCTCATCAACGCCGTCAATAATCATACATTCCGCGACAGACACAATCTGCGGTGCCACCTCATGCAAAACGCTGACAATCGCGCGATCATTGCGATTGTTCGCATTCGGGTCCGTGACAAACGCAAAAAGCTCGTCAGTGAATTTCTCCTGGTCGGCCAGTAGTTTAAAGATGTTAGCCATAAGTATTGTAGCCTTTCATAGGGCGATGCTTCTCATAAAAAATGTACTACTACGTATTTCTTCTCTTATAAGATATTACGTGTTAGCGTACATTTATGTCAAGAGAAAAATTTAAGCCGTACATTATGCAGATTTGGCGTTTGTGAAATCATATAAGGGAATTGTACGAGTTGGACTTATAGAGCTACGCTGTAGACGCTCAAGTTGACGTACAGTCTCTGGAGTAAACAGCACGTCACCACAGATTGTACATACCTCTGCTGGAACATGCTCAATCACCATGATGTCATCACCATGTCGCTCTACATGCACAATTTCGCGTTGCTCATATTCTCCCGGACATCCATCAATGGAACACTTCATGTATTCCTCCTTCTCGTTGCAGTTATCCATTTGGGAGGTTGTGGTATATAAACAGTAATAATAACAAGTGAAGGTTGTTTTATCGTACAAACGATATGGAGAGGACGACCTTGACGAGTACGTCCATAAAGCAAGCAGCAAGCTCCACGCTGATGTTCTGCATAATCTTCCAAAATTTGACCATCGGCAATTGCCTCAAGAACTTCATCAAGCGTGATTAGCTCTTCTGCCATCTCCTGTCGTGTATGTAGCGTAACACGAATCAATTGCTCAACAGCTTGCTTTTGTATTGCGTCAAGAATGTCATCCATCCAGGGAACTCTCTCCGTTATTTAACTCT
The DNA here is from genome assembly GCA_964247355.1 of uncultured Ktedonobacteraceae bacterium. Classification (GTDB taxonomy): domain Bacteria; phylum Chloroflexota; class Ktedonobacteria; order Ktedonobacterales; family Ktedonobacteraceae; genus JBBQVS01. The sequence continues at coordinate 9,978 of CAXTUE010000138.1, forward strand.
ATTATAGTACAAATGTAACATAAATGTCTCTACGC
>CAXTUE010000139.1:0-9930 GCA_964247355.1 uncultured Ktedonobacteraceae bacterium
GCACTTTGTTTCAGGCAATTAGCTTTTCGATGGTATCCAAAAGCTCGTCGAGTTCAAATGGCTTCTTGATACCAATGAGCTTGCGTTGCCGAATCGCTGCCTCTGGCAGGTTTGCACTCATAATAATAGTAGGTATATGGGCTAGCCCTTGTGTATTTTGAAGCAGATCATACAATTCAATACCGTTCATCTTGGGTAACTGGTAGTCTAAAATGAAGAGATCGGGCGTGACACTCTTGACAATCTCTAATGCTTCAACACTATCAAGAGCCGATATTGCTCTGTATGGTGTTGTCTGCGAAATAGCGTATACAAGCACCTCGCCTATGGAGGAGTCGTCTTCTACAATCAATGTAATTTTCGACATACGCCTATTATCTTTCCTTGTTCCTAAAGATAAAGTAGCCTCTTACCTTGCAATCCTTGCATTTTATGAGGTGTCAAGATGTGTCACGTTTTATGGAAAAAAGAAGTTTCAGAATGTGCATATAGTAGTACCCCTATTTCCCCTAAAACAGCTAGCGATGGTTATATATTCATTAGTTTTCTCACAAATATTAAGCTGTTTTGAATACGTTCAATATCGACAAAACCAGTAGCATCAATAGCAGGAGACTCCAGGCTAATATAGCCAGCATAAGTACGCTCTTTGAGCCTTTCAAAAAAGCGTACAAAATTGATAGTGCCTTCTCCTGGATGAAGGTAGCGTCGTCTACCATCAGACGTAAACGGGCTTCCATCAAAGTCTTTTATGTGAACATGGTGTATGTGACGTGGCGACCAGAGCCATGATGATAAAAAAACTTCGTCTAGTTGGTTTGCCTGTGCAAGAAATTCGGTGTCTAGCGCGACATCACACCGATTATCTTGTTCTAGCGCACGATGTACATTGTCAAGAGGAGTAGCGAGACGGCATGGAATAGTTTCGATAGCCAGTGTCAGACCATGTTGTTCCGCAATAGCAAGGCATTGACCAAGCGATAAGAGATTGTTTTCCAGATTGTCATCCAACTCAGGCCAACCCCACAAGTGTAGAACAAGTACTTGTGTTCCTAAAAGACTCGCTAAACGACAGTTTTCTGATAACCATCGTATACCTTGTGTACGCTCTGTCTCATCGGACTTGCCCAGCGCGACACCTATATTTTTCTCCGCATGTAGAACTGGAAAACGTAAATTTGACCGTAGCAAAGTTCGTGCAATGTCGTCAATTTGTTCATACCACATCGGATAAAACAGTAATTCAAGCCCATCAACATCAAGTTGGGCACCATAGCGTAAAACCGCCGCATAATCAACATAGTCAGGGGAGCGACCAAACGCTCCAGTCGAGCAAAGTAGTTGCATTGAACTCTCTATTCTTTTCCTATTAAAACCTCATAGATACCACCCAGTCCTACCTGAAAACCACAGGCCTCATAGAACGCCGTCGTTTCCGGCTCGAAGTCTACATGGATAATCGTGATATCATGAGCCTTTATATGTTCCATTGCTGTCATGACCAGCGTTTTCCCAACGCCTTTACGTTGATACAATGGATGCACAATTACATCGAGCAACACCGCATGACGCACTCCATCGCTTAGAATAGCACACCATGCGACTAGCTTGTGAGCAACATTAAACCCTCCCACCGTTGCCCAATATCCTTGTAGGGCAGCAGGATAATCCTTATCCAGGCGACTCCAGCCAACTGCCTCTCGTAAGTCGCAAATCGCTTGAGCAGGGGTATCGGGATTAAGTATGAAAGAGATATCTATCATAATGCCTCCTCAATGTGAAGCTATGGTACTTATAATACACTAGGGAGCACATGTATGTTATACTGTCCCTGTTATGCTACATCTTGATTTTGTACGTCAACATCCTGATCGAGTGCGCGAGGCGTTACGCCTCCGACGAGAGCCACAAACAATTGACGAGATACTGCGACTGGCCGAGCAACGTCGAAATCTTGCCACAAGCACTGATGATCTCTATACGTCTCTAAAGAGCTTGAAAGAGGCGGTACGAACTGCACCTGTCGAACAACGCGCTACTCTCAGCCGAGGAGTCAAAGCTACAACGCAGGAGGTACGCGGCCTCGAACTGCAAATGGCAGACATCTCCTCTCGACTACAGCCTCTTCTGCTCAGCTTGCCGAATATTCCACACGAGAGCGTACAGGAAGGCGATGACGAGAACGCTAATCTCGAAGTTCGACGCTGGGGCGAACCGCTCGACTTCCATTTCACACCCCTACCCCATTGGGACCTCGGCGAGCGATTGGGCATTCTCGACGGTGAGCGGGGCGTCGCTATCGCAGGAAGTCGCTTTGTTGTGTTGACAGGAGCTGGTGCGCGGCTCGAACGCGCCTTAATTTCTTTCATGCTCGATATCCATACACGTGAGCATGGCTATACTGAAATTTTACCACCACAACTCGTGCGTCGCAGTATTATGCAAGCTGCGGGGCAACTGCCAAAATTTGAAGATGCGATGTATGTAAGTTCCGAAGACGAGTTGTATCTTAATCCCACAGCCGAAGTACCACTGGTAGGTATGCATAGTAATTCTATCCTGACCGCTGACATGCTGCCGTTGCGTTATGTCGCCTGGACAACAGCGTTCCGCAGAGAGGTTGGCTCAGCTTCGCGTCACACACGTGGTTTGTTACGTTTGCATCAATTCAACAAGGTGGAACTCTTCCAACTAACGCAGCCGCAGTTGTCGTATGACGTACTTGAGCAGATGCTGAAGCACGCCGAAATTGTGCTCCAACGGCTCGATTTGCCCTATCGAGTTATGAAATTATGTACCGCCACCTTGCCATTTACTGCCGCAAAAACGTACGACCTTGAGGTATGGATGCCGGGGCAGAGAGAGTACATCGAGGTTTCTTCCGTGAGCAACTGTGAAGCATTTCAATCCCGCCGGGCGAACATTAAATATCGCTCCGGCAAATCCTCTGAACTGGTCCACACACTCAATGCCTCTGGCTTAGCTGTAGGACGTACAATGGCCGCTCTGCTAGAAACCTATCAGCAAGCTGACGGTTCCGTAATTATTCCTAAAGCTCTACGCCCGTATATGGGGTGCTCTCTTATCCCTCCACTGTAAGCGTAATAAACGCTCCTCGTAGCCATTTTGTCTTTCCCCCTTCCCAACAAGAGAAGACTATGATATAGTTAACAGTGAAGGAGAGATGGCAGAGTGGTCTATTGCGGCTGTCTTGAAAACAGCTGGGTTAACAGCCCCGGGAGTTCGAATCCCCCTCTCTCCGTAAGTAAAGAGGCAGCATTGCCTCTTTTGCTTTACTCTGGCATTTTCCACAATGTATGGGGGAAGAAAGTGTCAGAGATATGCTCAGACTTCAGACTGAGTAGGCAGTAAAACGTGCATGACGATGCATTCAGCTATCATGTTGCCGTACCTTAGTATGTATTTTTGGATGGACGGTGTATTGTGTCATTTTTAGGTACCATAGAAAAGCTTAACGTAGCCAGCGTTTTACAGCGTATAGAAACATTCTCAAAAACTGGATTACTCGTTGTCAGACAAGATATACACTGGGTCGAGTTGTACTGTCGCGATGGTCATTTACTCTGTGTTGGTCCACTCCGAACCAGTGCAACGCTAGGTGAGCGACTTCTGCAAGACGGCGTAGTTTCCTCTGCCGAACTGCAAGAGACAATGCAAGCGGTTGGAAGCAACGTACCAAGTGAAACACAGATCGCACTGACTCTTATGAATTTAGGCTACGTTACCCGCGAGGAACTACGAACGTGGGCAACTAAGAAGACTGAAGTTGTTCTGGCGGCTGTCCTCGCATGGTCTACTGGCAAACTTTATTTCGACGAGAATGCAGGACCTCCATCCGAACGCTTACTCGTCTCGCTTTCAATCTCTTCTTTATTAGCTACTCTATCACCCCAGAATACGTTTCTACAGGCTCCTCCTGTTACACAACACGCCGTACAAGAGCATATAATGGTCGAGCAATTTCGTACAGGTTCGGTGCAACGGGATGTTTCACATGCTGCAACATTGTACGATCCAACACAGTTTCGTGCTGAGTCACCTTCACCTCATACTCCACCGATCTCTACTGGCTCCGAGACACTACTCCCTGTGTTTCCTTTTTTAGGAAATACTGGAGGAAATGTTGGCCCTAGCATGCCCCCTGCTCCACCGCAAACGCCGACCCCAGCGCTAAGCGTCTCAGAGGTATCTGTCTCGCGGAAGAGAACTATAGATACCTCGTTCATGCAGCCTGATATGGTGCTCGTGCCTGCTGATCTCTCCACTTTGTCAGAACAGTACATACAGGTGACTCCCGACCAATGGCGACTACTTACACGCATCGACGGCTTTACCTCTTTGCAAGATATTTGCTTCGCATTGAAGATGCAGGCTGCGGATGTATGTAGACTGGCGGGTGAATTGCTTGTCGAACAGCTTGTACATATTGTGTCTCCATCTATCAATTCAGTACAGGAACTATCACCAATATCACAAAATTTGCTCCAGTCTGGCCTCAACAATGGACTTGCTACTCCCGGCTATGCCTCGTCTGTTCAGTCCCCCTGGGGTAATATGCTCCCTATGGCTGATATAATACCTCAACTTCCACCTATGCATGAGACGTATTCGCAATGGGGAAATGGCGGGAATGGCGCAACATTTGTACCAGGACAGGGTTGGGTTGCACCTTCGCAAGCTCTGCAACCAATACAGCAAAAATCCTTTGGGGGTCGGGGAGTATACACACCTGTTGTTGGTAAACGCTAAACGACGTTTGTCAGAGGCAATGAAGCCTTCCCACACAGAGAACTTGTGTGCTAATGGGGATGGTATACTTAGTTCTTACAATGGTCAATACAATACCAGTTACATACGTATGTAGTGCAAACCGCAGGAGGCATGTGTGAAGGGGCATAGTGTGTCTTTATTTCGTTCCAGAGAGAACGAGGTATCTCTTGAGAAAATGCTGATTGGTAAAAGTGCGAGTATGCGTGATGTTGTTGCAACAATACAGCAAATCGCACTCTACCCAAACACTACAGTACTACTTCAAGGTGAGAGTGGAACAGGAAAAGATGTTGTTGCTCGTGCTATTCATCTGCTGACTCATGGTTCATTACACTCGTTTGTGCCGATCAATTGTGCCGCCATTCCTGAAGCACTGCTTGAAACAGAGCTATTTGGCGTTGAAGCGGGTGCTTATACCGATGCAAAGGTGTCACGTGAAGGCTATTTCTTACGTGCCGACGGTGGAACACTCTTTTTAGATGAGATAGGTGCTATGCCCCTCGCACTTCAAGCAAAACTCTTGCGTTTTCTTGAAACAAAAAGCTTTCGTCGTATCGGTGGAACGCGAGAACTGCACGTCAACTTGCGCGTTATCTCTGCAACCAATGTCGATCTAAAGGTCGCTGTTGCACAGAAAAGCTTTCGTGATGATCTTTTCTATCGTCTGCAAGTTCTCACCCTCTACCTGCCAGCACTACGTGAGCGGCCTGAAGATATTGAGTTGCTCGTTGCACATTTCCTCGATCAGCATAACGCCTCTCTTTCTACCAATGAGCAACCTCTCAGCATTGATAGAACAGCCTTAAATATGCTGTTGAGTTACGACTGGCCAGGTAATGTGCGCGAACTGTTTAGTGTGCTACAACGTGGAAGTATTCTTTGCGATGAGCACACGATTTTACCTGAAAATTTGCCAGAGCATGTGCGTACCACTGGAGGAAATGCGAGTCAGCGTCTATTAGAACTATGTAAACAAATGCATCTTCCACCTGAGGGTGTCAACTTACAGACACTGCTTACAACTATTGAGACTACGCTTATTCGCGAAGCTCTTGAACGTTGCGATGGTAATCAGGTGCGCGCCGCCGCTCTATTAGGAATGTCTCGTGATCAATTACGCTATCGCTTGTCTCGCATGTAAAAATGAGCACAAAGTCCCTGTACGCTACCGACTTACTCTGAAATTATATCTCAGCCCATTCAAGCATCATCGCCTTTGCTGTACCTCCTGGCTGTATCGTCACCCCGCCCTCCGGTACAATCACAAACGCATTTGCTTGTAACAATGAAGTCATGATGTTCGAGCCTTGATTGCCTGTGGTGTGCGCGACGAAATGATCTTTACGCCACTCGACGTGTGCTCGTACATAATGGCGACGCATCACCGTCTCGCTCACACCGTCCTCCACAATCACAGGTACTTGTGGTTTTAGAAGCCGCGTATGGCCTTGCATCTTACGTAGAATTGGGCACCCGAAAAGCTCAAAGGTGACGGCTGTTGAAACAGGATTACCAGGAAGTCCTAGTAATGGTATACCCGCAATATGTCCGAAGGCAACAGGCTTACCGGGACGCATATTGATGCGCCAGAAATTAATAGTACCTTGCTCGTTCATAATATCTTTGACCAGATCAAAGTCGCCTACAGACACTCCGCCTGATGTGAAAATGATATCATAGGTTGCCGCTTCCCGAAATTTCTCTCGTAAGCTTTCTACTGTATCCTGTGCTACCCCAAGACGATGTGCTTCCGCACCCACATCTCGTACCGCAGACTCTAGCAAATAGCTGTTACTATTGCGAATCTTCCCCGGTCGTAGCGGTTCATTAATATCAATAATCTCGTCACCCGTGCCTAAGATAGCCACGCGTGGACGACGGACGACAGGAACATGCGCATAGCCAAGTGTTGCCAGTACGCCTATTTCCCAGGAGCCAATCTCTGTCCCTCGCTGTATGACAACCTGACCTTTGCGCATATCCTCGCCCGCAGGCCGAATATTGTTATACGGTTCAACCTCTTTTTGTACCTCTACCCATGCGCTCTCTAGCCCATCGTACTTCGTCAGCTCAATTTGGATTACGCTATCCGCGCCAGGAGGAATAGGCGCACCCGTCATGATGCGCATAGCCGTTCCCTCTTCAACCGCATGCTCCGTAACATAACCAGCCGCCACACTTCCAGTTACGCGCAAACGCGGCAATACTCCCTGTTGAGCATGGCTGTCCTGGCTACGAAGTGCAAAGCCGTCCATCGCTGAGTTCGCGAATGGCGGAATATCATCTTGCGCGATGATGTCCTGTGTCAATACCAATCCCTGTGCTGAGGAAAGCGGAACCTGTACCTCTTCCAATACAGTAATTTGGGCTAGAATACGCTCAAGAGCCTCTTCTACACTTAACATGAAAATACCCCTTTTTTGTCGTTTGATAAGCCAATCATAATACATCACCAGTAGGAATCGATTTATCCAGTTCGTACAAACCACACAGTAAATAAAAGAAGCCTGACACACCAAATAGGAGTAATGTCAGGCTTCTTCTGAAAAATAGTACCACGTACGGGATTCGAACCCGTGATCTCCGCCTTGAAAGGGCGGCGTCCAAGGCCGCTAGACGAACGTGGCTTGCGGTCCATGTATTTATACCAATATCGGGATTGTACTCCATCTCATTAGCTTTGTCAAGCATAATGACAATGCGGAATTTTCTGGCTTTAGCTATGGGAATGAAGCATCAAAATAAGCTCAGTAGGGTGACTAACGCAAAATTTGCTATGGTGGTGCGTGTAATTGCAAAAAATGGTACAATCCTTCAATGAGTAGTAGGTTTAAGAACAAGCAGCAAAATTAAGAAGGTGTCGAAGATATGGCAAATACAAAGGAACGCTCTGCCGCACAGCGACGAGAGCAAATACGTCAGCAGAGGCTGCGTAGCGATAGTCAGAATAATCAGCAACAAACAAAAGCGCGCAAGGCACGGCGTACTGTACGTCGCGGTCTCAACCCGTGGTGGTATATAGGAGGCGTGCTCGCGGTTGTTGTCGTCATTGTGGGTATATTTATCTATATCGCAAATCAACAAGGAAAGGTGGCAACGTCTGGTACAACTGATGCAACGGTATTGCAACAGGTAACGCACGTTAGCCCCGCTTTGCTCTCACAGGTGGGTACTGCCGATGTGAAAAATAACTTGCAAGCGGTGAAACAAAAGCAACCATTTTTGCTTGGCTCAACCGGCAAACCACAGTTCTTATACTACGGTGCTGAATTTTGTCCTTATTGTGCCGCCCAACGCTGGGGAGCTACAGTCGCCCTCAGTCGCTTCGGCACCTTTACAAAGTTGCCGGAGATTGCCTCTTCGCCAACAGATGCATATCCCAATACCGCTACATTCTCATTTTACAAGAGTAGCTATACCAGCACCTACATTGACTTTGTGTCGATAGAGGAACAGGATGGTCAAAACCAGCCTCTGCAAAAACCAACAACGGATCAGCAGAAGCTTTTAAACACCTATAATGCTCCTCCGTATACACAACAACCTGGCTATCCATTCATCGACATTGGCAACCAGTACGTCATAAATGGTCCTACTTTTTCGCCGGATATCCTGACGGGCCTCTCACAAAAAGATATCGCGGGTCAGCTTTCAGACCCGAATAGTGCCTCTACGAAGGCAATTCTGGCAACCGCGAACTATCTCACCGCCGGTATCTGCTCAATCACACACAACACGCCCCAAACTGTGTGTAGTGATGCAACCATTCAGCAGATCGAGCTGTCATTGCCCAAAGCTACAGCTAATAACGGTAACTCACAGCTTACTAACAGTTATGCAGTTGCCGATGTAAACATTCCATCACGTAAAAGACCAAAAATACAAAAAAGATTCGGCGAAAAGAAAAACAGGATTTGTGCTTGCACAAATCCTGTTTTTCTTTTCGCCAAAATGTTTCACGCATTGCCAAAGATGAGTGCGGCTGCGAAGACGAGAATACCGCCGCCAACAACCTGCACGATTGAGAGCCACCAGCTTGTACCAAAGTAACGATGCCGAATTGCAGAGATTATAATAAGTTCTACCGCGACAACAATGTACGCGACATAAAGCGCGATATGCACGTTCGGAATAAGAAAGGGCAACGTATGTAAAGCACCACCAAAGAACGTCATGAGACCCGTGATGGCACCACGAATAATAGGACTACCACGGCCTGTCAACTGACCATCATCCGACAGTGCCTCCGAAAAAGCCATACTGATACCCGCACCTGTTGCCGAGGCCATACCGACAAGAAATGTGGTAAAGGCGATATGCGTCGCGAACGCTGTGGCGAAAATTGGAGCCAGCGTCGAAACCGACCCGTCCATCAATCCTGCCAGTCCAGGCTGCACAACACGTAGCAAAAAGTTGTGCGCTGTTTCATCATCGCTCTCTTTTGATGTCAATCCTTTGATGATTTCGGAAAGCTGTTCTCGTGTTGTGCCAGGAGTCTCCTCCAGTTCTTTCTGTTCCTTCGTTTTTGCTTCCGCTTGTTCTGTAGCGTGATTTTCCACACTGCTTGGCTGCTGTGATAGAGGTTGTTCTAACGACATTCACCCAACTCCTTTTATGTTCTATAAAAATCAAAACCTATCTGTCTCAACTACTAGTAACACGTTTCTTTTGTCACTATGTTTCGTTTGCTTGACACGATGCGCACCGACCGTAAATTCGTACTTCATGTGTGTCTAGTTCAAGTCCTGCCGCCTGCGCCGCTTGCTGCAAACTCTGATGGCCTACTGTGACCTCAACAGGTAAATCAAGCAATGCACCACACTGCGTACAAACACCATGATCGTGCCTCATCGTCCGCCCATCATACCGCGAACTGCCATCTCCATAGGACAACTCTTTGATATACTCTTGCTCGGCAAGATGTCCCAGGATGCGATACACACTCGCTAAACCGATGCGAGGACGCACCTGCTTGACCCGCTCATAAACTTCTAGCGCCGTTGGATGCGTCTGTACCGAGCGCACAACGTCCAGCACAGCCTGCGCGTTTGTGTTTAGCTTCTCTTGCATCATATTAGTACACCCTAATAATGAGAATTATTCTCACTTTTTCTTGTTAAAGAATACCTTACAATTCGC
>CAXTUE010000140.1:0-9888 GCA_964247355.1 uncultured Ktedonobacteraceae bacterium
ATATATATGCACTGGGCGAAGCACGAATTCAGGTGACAGGGCCACGTTACCCCTGCACAAAAATTGAAAAACGTTGGTGCATGGCAGGACTAACGAAGCGTGTCGCCGAAACGGGTCGAACCGGCTGGTATTGTCGTGTATTGCAGGAGGGTGAGGTCCAACACGATATGCCCATCGTCCTCGTAGAACGCCCCTATCCTCAATGGACTATCGCGCTGGTCAACGATTTTGGTCATGATCGTAACACTGATGTTAAGTTAGCTCGTGAGCTTGCAGCATGTCCGCTACTCGCTGATTTTTGGCAAGAGTTAGTTGTCGAACGCACAATAGCTATGCATAAGAAGCAAATGGTGCAAGCAGGAAGTTAGCTTGCACCAAATTAACACACTTTGTAAATAGAGTTGGCATAAGCTAAGGTTCCCAACAATGTATACATCTGCAATTAGCTGTATGAAGACCAGATGAATTTTCGATATACTCAACATTTTCGATACGTCCTGAAGGACGTTCGTAAGGAACTATCTTTCCATTAATAATTAACTTACTCATTCTATCACGATAAAAGCTTTCATATTTGCGATCAAGTTTAATAGCTCTTTTATAATGCACACGACCACCTCTATAATCCTTGAGGATAAAAAGAAGCTCACCCATATCAAAAGCTAATTTCGCATTAGAAGAGTCTAGTTGGGAAGCACCTTCGTAAGCATCAAGTGCTTTTCCATAATCTTTCATTTTAGTATAGGTAAGTCCCATTCCATGATATGCTCTCGAATAGGTTACATCAAGTAGTAATGCATGTTCACAAGCAGCTAGGGCCTCTTTATATTTCCGCGCTTTAAAGAAAACTATGCCCTGTTCTAGCCATTCTTCTTTAGTTTTTTCTGCTGTCTGATTTTCACTCATTAATCATCCTCTTTAGATAAATGGGTAGAATTTAATATTATAATAATTAAACTAATTTGCTTAATCATAGTAACATCTCTATCATAATAACTTAAAAAAACTATTCTACTTTATCAGAAAGCTTCATATTTTTTGAATACTAACAAGAATTTTGACCATACAAATGTGAAATGGTATACTAATATTAAAGTAGTTTGCCTTGTTAGGAGGTGTCTTTATGGCCTATCAAATGACGGTCACGCTCAGTAATCAAGAGTATGCAGCCCTTAAAGCAGAAGCCCTAAGAAAAGGTAAACCTCTCGATGACTTTCTTCATGAAGTACTCGCTCAACACATTCAACCATCGTTGGAGATACAAAAACACTCTTTTACTCGCCAGGATGTCCAAAACTACCTCTATCAACAAGGAGTTACCGAGTATATTCCTATCTATGAATCAGATACTCAGGAGGAAGAGGCTGAGCAAAAATATTTAGCGCAACTTTTTGGACAAGGGAAATCAGTCTCAGAGATGGTGATTGAAGACCGAGGTCCACTATAATGAGAAGCTACTTTCTTGATACTTCGGCTATCATCAAGAGATATGTTGATGAAATTGGTAGTGAATGGGTAACAGAAGTTTGCCAGCCAAGCACAGAAAATACTATCATTATCTCTCAGATTACTTTAGTAGAAGCGGTAGCAGCATTTTGTCGCAAAGCACGGGAACAACAACTTAGTCAGCGTATAAGCGAAACTGAACGAGACAAGATTATTGAAAACTTTCGTCGACATGCAAAAAGGCAGTACAATATGGTACGAGTTATTCCTACCATCTATACGCAAGCGGGCGAATTATGCCGCATCCACAGATTGCGGGCTTATGACGCAATGCAATTAGCTTGCGCTCTCAAAACACGTACAACCCTTGCTCCGCTCGGAATAGCTCCTACATTCGTCACTGCCGATATTAATCTTTTGAACATTGCTCAGGCTGAAGGGTTGGACATCGAGAACCCAAATACTTATTCGCAAGAGCAAAGATGAAAGCATACTAACCCACAGGTATTATTAGAGACAGGCACGAACGCCAAAACATATACCTTCATGAAGTGTTAGCGCGTTAGCTGGCAACATTGACACTCACTTTCTCGGATAGATACAATAGAAGTTAGTATAAGAAACTGCGTAGTTTCTCTCACCTCCGAATGTCCTTCATATACGCAGAAGATGAGGTATATATTCGATGAAGATGTTTGTTTGCATAAAGCAAGTACCCGACCCCAATACAGCGGTCAGCAAACTTGACCCGAACACAAAACGGCTCGTGCGTAGCGGCGTCTCGCTCGTGCTTGACCCCGGCGACGAAAGCACTATTTCGGCAGCGATCAAGTTGCGCGACACCGTTGGCAATAGCGAACTGACCGCAATCAGCATGGGACCCGCTAGCGCGCAGGAAGCGATGCGCCGCGCCCTCGCGATGGGTGTTGACAGAGCTATTCTTGTAACAGACCCCGCGTTAGCTGGCTCCGATGCCCTGACAACGGCGCGTGTGTTGGCTGCCGTGCTCAAGAAAGAGGGCGCGGAACTCATTCTCTGCTCCACTGAAAGCACCGATGGCTATACAGGCATGGTTCCCGCAGGTATCGCCGAATTTCTTGGCTTGCCACAACTCACATTCGCGCGCGAAGTCAAGATCGAAGGCTCGAAAGCCGTCATCAAGCGCGTTACTCCAACTGGCTATAAGACAGTCGAGTCGCCTATCCCTGCCGTTGTGACCATCGCAAGCGGTTCCTTTGAAGCGATTTATCCAACAATGAAGGGTATCATGGGCGCGAAGAAAAAGCCATTCTCGCAACTCGCGCTTAGCGATCTCGGTATCGATGCCTCGCAGGTTGGTGAGGCCGGAGCACGAGAGCGCGTCCTGACCATTGGTTCGGCAGAGGCGCGCGCGGCTGGTCAGATCGTCAAGGACGATGGCAATGCCGCGCAGGGCATCGCTGACTTCCTGCAGCGTTATCAGTTGCTTTAGTACACACGAGGAGAAAAGACATGGCAAATACAACATGGGTACTGATCGAACTGGATAACGGCAAACCTGTTCGATCAGCGTTAGAAGTACTTGGCAAAGCCGCGAAACTAGGCCGTGCCGAAGCCGTTGTGCTCGGTGCCGCCGCCGCAGAAGTAGCTCCCACGCTTGGCGTATATGGCGCGGAAAAAGTCTATGTGCATGCTGATGCCGCCTATGATAACTACCTGACTCTGCCCGCCGTTGAGACGCTCAGCAACCTGTTGCAACAGCATCAGCCCTCGATTCTATTACTCGCCACAACCTACGAAATGCGCGACATCGCGGCCCGGCTCAATGTACGCAACAATATGGGCCTCATCACCGACGCCACCGACCTCGCCTTCGCAGACGATGGCGTCAAAGTGACGGTACCGTGGGGCGGCGAAACCGTTGTCACAGCAACGCATCCTCAAGGTGGTACAGGTATCGTCCTCACTCGTCCAAAGGCATTTGGGCTGGAACAGTTCGAGGGCCGTACTCCCGAAATCGAGACGATTAACGCGACAGTTAGCGCGACATCGCAAAGCATCAAAATTATTGAGAGCGTCGAGGTCGCAAGCGATGGCCCCGCACTCGAAGATGCTCCGGTCATTGTCAGTGGCGGGCGTGGTCTTGGTAAAGCCGAAAACTTCCACCTCGTCGAGGAGTTAGCAACCATCCTCGGCGGTGCTCCTGGTGCCACACGCGCTATCGTCGACGCAGGTTGGCTCCCTTATAGCTATCAAGTTGGGCAGACGGGCAAGACTGTGAAGCCAACGCTCTACATAGCTGCTGGTATCAGCGGTGCCATTCAGCATCTTGCTGGCATGAAAGGCTCCAAATACATCATCGCCATCAACAAAGATGAGCACGCGCCCATCTTCGCCGTTGCCGACTATGGTATCGTAGGAGATGCCATCACCATTCTGCCTAAGCTTACAGAGGAAGTCAAACGTCGTAAATCGTAATGTGCGAGGATAAGAACGACCTGTAGGGGTCTAATTCCATTACACCCTCTCGGCAACATACAATGCCAAAGGATGTTGAAACGTAACACAAAACCTCCTACATTTCCAAATGCTTGCAGGGTGTAATGGAATTAGACCCCTACAGGTCGTCTCATCTTGTACACATAATCTTACAAAGCGAAAGCATTATAAGAGGTAAATGTATGCTCACAGTTCTTGAGAAAATCAAGATATTAGCAGCAAAGCTTTCGCCAGAACAACAAGAGCAAGCTTTAGTGCTAATACAAAACTTAGCTCAAAAGCAACAAGAGGCTTCGTCTACATCAAAGCTACCTTTGGGTACACCAGGCAAAGATTTGCTAGCTCTAAAATTTTCGATGTCACCTGAAGATATTGATGCTATGGAAAAGGCGATAGAGGACTGTGAAAGATCTTAGCTTACACTCGAACAATGGTAATTTTGAACGGAGAAAATCATGACACCCCCCGCTATTTCACCCACAGGGGGATTATTTGGCACGATACTCTTTGTGGTGCTCTTTGTGGGAGCACTGGTGCTCTTTGGCATTCGTGCGGGTATGCTGGTAACGCTGCTGGCAAAGGCACGACGAGAGGACCGCACAGACCGCATTGACGACCGTTTTGGCGAGATATTCACGGTTGTGCTGGGTCAGAGTGGCGTGCTACGTGATCCAATTCCTGGTATCGCGCACTTCTTCACCTTCTGGGGCTTCATTGTTATTCAGTTTGGTCTACTCAATCTCATTCTCGGTGCCTTCAATGGCTCACTACCCCTACTTGGTGACAATCGCGTCTTCGCGTCAGTGCTTGACTTCTTTGTCGTCTTTGTGCTGTTCGCGCTCATTGTATTTGCTATTCGACGCGGCATCGTTCGCCCGAAACAGTTAAATAGTAGCTTGCATGGCCCGTGGGACGGCTTCATCATTCTAGGACTGATCGCGCTCGTCGTCATCACGCTTGCACTGGTCGAAGGTTTCGAGTATGCAGCAAGCAATGGAGCAGCGTGGACTCCTATCGGTGCGTTCTTTGGACCACTTTTCGCGGGTCAGGGAACACAGAACAGTATCATATGGTTTCGCCTCTTCTGGTGGCTGCACATCGCGACCGTGCTCGGCTTCCTGATTTACCTACCGCGCTCCAAACACTTGCACCTGATGGCAACACCGTTCAACGTCTTCTTCCGTGACTACAAACCGCGTGGTGCTCTGCCTCTAATTGAAAATATCGAGGAGCGTGAGGACTACGGCGTCTCGAAGGCCGAGCAATTCACATGGAAACAACTGCTCGATGGCTACGCATGTACCGAGTGCGGACGCTGCAACACCGTTTGTCCCGCCAGCAACACGGGCAAGCCGCTTTTCCCCAAAGAGATAATCCTGGGCGTTAAAGAGGCGTTATTCGTCGAAAGTCCCGCTATTCTCGGTGAGCAGTCATTGTATAGCAAACTCGGCGTTGCAGGTGTGAAAGCGGACAAGACAGCAGAAGAGGTTTCAGACCATCATAAACCAATGGTTGGCGGCATTATCTCAACAGACGCACTATGGGCCTGTACCAACTGCATGGCGTGTATGGAAATTTGTCCCGTCGCCATTGAGCACATCCCTAAGATTGTCGATATGCGCCGTCACCTCGTAATGGAAGAGGCCGATTTCCCGGAGGAAACTGTCTCTGTCCTCAACAACATCGAGCGCAACGGCAACCCGTGGGAAATCAGCAATGACACCCGCGCTAATTGGGCGGCGGGTATGGATATTCCCTTGTTGGCTGAAAATCCTGATGCCGACGTACTTTACTGGGTCGGGTGCATGGGTTCGTTCGACCAGCGCAACAAAAGTGTCGCCACATCGGTCGCGAAGGTGCTCAAGGCGGCAAACGTCAACTTTGCTATTCTTGGTCCCGAAGAGTCCTGCACGGGCGACCCCGCGCGACGTATTGGCAACGAATACCTGTGGCAGATGCAGGCACAGCAAAATATCGAAACGCTCAACGGCTATGGCTTCAACACTGCTGAAGACAGCAATGGTCATTCTGCTGCCAATGGCTCTAGCGGTGGACACACTGCCGTTGGAACGAAGAAGCGTACGGTACTAACGGCATGTCCACACTGCTTCAACACCATCAAGAACGAGTATCCACAACTTGGTGGCAATTATGAAGTAGTGCATCACACACAGTTCATCGACTCGCTCCTGAGCGATCAGAAAATACAACTTCCCGAAAGCTTTGACCAGCGCAAGCTGACCTATCACGACCCCTGCTATATCGGTCGCTACAACGATGTGTACGATGAGCCGCGTCGCGTACTGACCGTGCTCAATAGCGAGGGCGTGACGGAGATGCGCCGTAACCGTAATAGGAGTTTCTGCTGCGGTGGCGGTGGTGGCCGTGCGTGGATGGAAGAGAAGATCGGTACACGTATCAACCAGACCCGCGTCAACGAGGCCCTCGAAACAAAGGCCGAGGTACTCGCCGCCGCCTGCCCCTTCTGTATCACCATGTTCGAGGATGGCGTCAAAGGTGTCGAGGCCGAAGAGAAGATCAAGGTTGAAGACATCTCCGAAATTGTCGTCCGAGCGATGGAGAGTAAATAGCAAGCAGAGTCATAGATGAAAGGCAAGTATATTTGCCTTTCATCTATGACTCTGCTTCAGAATGTGCTTCTTGATGACCAAAACACAACTACTTATGCGCATTGCTCGGCTCGAAAGCACTTATGGAGGAACTGGTTGGTATCAGTTGCGCCATTGGGACCAAGAGATCGAGTTTGCGTCCAACTCATTGAAGGCATTACAAGTTTTGGCTGAAGAGGGCTACATAAAGGAGATTTCAGAGCATCCTCATCACTGGTATCGTTTAACAGCAAAGGGAAAAGCAACTTTGCAACAGCAAAATGATGAATGAATCATAGTAATATATTTTCATAGTTCGATCCTTGCTTGTCTTATTGCAGTTAAAATTTCCTCATCCTGATACACAATTTTTTGCAATATTGACAAAGCCTGTAGCACGGCCTTAACGTCTGTACTACGTAGTTCCGCTAAGACAAACTCCTTATATACCCGTAATATACCGGTAAGAAATGATTTTCAAAGCCTAACGTTCGTTTATTTTTTGTAGTTCATCATCCTCGAACCTATCTTTATAAATAAGCAAAACGTCGAGGTCACTTGTCGTGACATTACTAGCATCTGCATAGCTACCCTCTACATAATAGGCTCGGATTTCAAATGTCTTAATAATGTTTTGCAAGGTGGCATCAACAAGAGTGTTATTCACATGCGGTAACTTCAAATAGCCCACCCTCCTGTGTATGCACTCGACATAAAGCATCAAAGCCCTCTTCAAACAAAGGAAGCACCATTCGCTTAGCAGTAATGTAGATCACTTTATCGGGCACTCTCGCCTTGCCGGTACGCTCTCTATTGCACGCCAGACACTCCCTTACAGAATCGTCAAAGTAGTAGCCTATGACAGTAGCATTGTAATGATGCCCCAAGCGGATAAGCGGTTCACGATCCTCTTTTGTAGGATTGGTGTTGTCGATCACGACGGAGTGAGCCGCTTGTAAATCCTCTTCAACAAGCATATTTTGTTTTGCTTGCTTGCTCATGGTCTTGCTGCGATGTAGAGCATCTTTACTAACATAGGCATGTGTTGTGGCAAAATGCGTCTGGTAAAAGGTGCTTTTGCCCGCGCCCTGTAGCCCGATAAAAAGAATTACTTCCAATATCTACACAACGGTTTTGCTGATGATAAAACGCCGTTCCTGGATACGTGGTGTATCCATATCGTTGCCATAGCGTTCGTTAGTCCATACAGTGAGACGTTGCGCGGCTGGTATGAAGATCGAGTCGGGTATGCTCCATGTGTTCGACCAAAGGCGAGACGTGATGTTTGCAAGCATCTGACGGGGTGTAACGGAACGTTCCCAGGTGACGGCCTGTATTTTCTGCGACTGCAGGCCGTGGTCAGAAAGCCAGTCAGTGACAAAATGGACCGATGATGCGCCGGGACGCTGTGTCTTACCACCAAGCGATGTCACTATTCGTTGCCATTCCTCTGAGATATCCTGTATGTCCAGCTTTCCATGCTCATCCCAGCAGTGTAGTAATGCACCCCCTGGACGCAGTGCATGTACCACCTCTTGCACTGCACGTTGCCATCCGTCAACAAGATGAAATATATGGACCGCGATTGCTATATCAAACGCTGCTCTATAAAAGGGCAGTTTTGTGATATCGGACATGACCAGACGCAAAGAGGCACCCTGTTCAGAATTTGTGTATCTTCGTACGACCGAGGGTTGCTTTGCGTTCTCATCTGGCTTGCTGCCCCATGGCGCGTTCTGTTCTTGCCAGTGCGCGGTACGTAGTTTCTCCTGTAATTGCTCAACCATTTTTTCTGAAATATCGACTCCCGTGTAGATATGACCTAGCGAGGCAAGCGGGAAAGCAATGCGACCAGTTCCAACGCCGACCTCTAAAAAACGTGTTTGCGCTGTAGCGTTACTCACACGTTCGATAGCCTGTGCTATCTGTGGTGCGACAACATCGGGGTAGCCTCGTGTGGCGTCGTAGGCATGAGCGACCTGATCAAAAGAAAGCGATGGCATGCAGATTCTCCGTGAATACATAATGGTAGAGTTAAAATAAGAGAAAAGAAAAAGGTCCAGGATGCACCCTGAACCTCTTCCCTGTTGCTCTAGTGTGCGTTCAACAAAGCACGTGCAATAACCAGACGCTGTATCTGGTTTGTGCCTTCGTAAATCTGAGTGATTTTGGCATCGCGCAACATACGCTCGGCGGGATACTCCTTCATATACCCGTAGCCACCGAGCACCTGTATGGCGTCGTTTGTGACCTCCATTGCACTGTCTGAGGCAAACATTTTTGCCATCGACGAGTACTGCCCGAAGTTCTTCTCGCCACGATCAATCATCTCAGCTACATTATAAATCAGCAGACGCGATGCCTCAACCTTTGTCGCCATGTCTGCCAGCATAAATTGGATGCCCTGAAATTCCGCGATTGGCTGATCGAACTGTACACGCTCTTTCGCGTATGCCACAGCAAGGTCAAGTGCTCCTTGCGCGATACCAAGCGCCTGCGCCCCAATACCTGGACGTGTGCGGTCAAGTGTTCCCATCGCAATCTTGAAACCGTCGCCCTCGCGCCCCAGAATATTTTCGGCAGGTACCTCACAGTCGGTGAAGATGAGTTCCGCCGTCTGTGAACCTTTGATCCCCATCTTATCTTCGATACGCCCGACAGAGAAGCCCGGAAAATCGCGCTCAACGATAAAGGCACTGATACCACGCGTGCCCTTCGTTGGATCGGTTATTGCCATGACAGAGTTTACCTGTGCCAGACCGCCGTTAGTAATAAAGCGTTTCGAGCCATTGAGAATATATTTGTCACCCTTGCGTACCGCCATTGTCTTCATCGCCGCCGCGTCGGAACCAGAGCCGGATTCGGTCAAGCCATATGCTGCCAACCATTCGCCGCTTGCAAGCTTCGGGAAATACTTGCGTTTTTGCTCATCAGTACCCGCTAACAAGATTGGTGTCGATCCTAGTTGCTGTACCGCTAAGAGCAAAGCTGTCGTCGCACAGGCCCGCGAAAGCTCTTCAATTGCCATCACAATTGATAGCTCGCTCGCGCCAATACCACCGTACTCGACGGGAAACGGCATCGCCAGGATGTCCTGTTGCGCCAGCAGTTCCTTCATATCCCACGGAAACTCGCCCGTGCGGTCAATCTCTGCCGCGCGTGGTGCTACGCGCTCCTGTGCCAGTTCTCGAATCGCCTCTATAAGTGCCTTTTCGTCCTCGATGACATGAGACACAGCCATAGTCTAAGCTCCTTTTGTCGCCGCCTGTCATAAGATTCGTACTTTACACAAGTATATCATATCTGTAGGGACCGCATTCATCACGTCCGTCTTGGCCTCTTGATACTCGAACAC